>JAWOEO010000143.1:0-3239 GCA_046482755.1 Halohasta sp.
CGTCGTCAGGCGAATCCGGCCGTTCCACAGGGTGGTAATCCAGTTAAACGTCTTGACCGCCGAAGGGATCGCAATCGCCATCGAGACCGCCATGAACGACGCACTGAGCCGGGGGTCCATCCCCGTCGCAAACATGTGGTGGGCCCAGACGCCGAAAGAGAGGACGCCGATGGCTAGCGTGGAGTAGACGACGAACTTGAACCCGAACAGCTGTCTGCCTGCAAACCGCGGGAGGACGTAGCTGACGATCCCCATCATCGGCAACACAAGGACGTAGACTTCGGGGTGGCCGAAGAACCAAAACAGGTGTTGCCACAGCAGGTCCCCGCCCTCCGAGAGGAAGAACGTGGTGCCGAAGTTCCGGTCGGCCAGCAGCATGACGAGCGCACTGCCCAGCAGCGGGAAGGCAAAGAGGATCAGCCCCGACTGGGTGAGGACCGTCCACGAGAAGATATCGAGGTTGGCCCACGTGACCTTCTCACCGCGCTGGGTGAAGATGGTCGCGATGAAGTTGATCGCCCCGAGGGTGGTCGCAACACCCGAGAGGTGCAGTCCCAGAAGCATCATGTCGACGCCCGCGCCGCCGACCATGTCAGCGCTGCCGCCGGCCTCTCCAGTCGACAGCGGCGTGTACATCGTCCAGGCGGTCTGGGCCGGCTCGAACAGCCCGAGCGGCTGGGCGAAAAAGCCCGACCAGATCAACAGCGCTGCCGGCGGCAGCAGCCAGAAGGCGATGGCGTTGATTCGCGGGAACGCCATGTCGTCGGCCCCGATAATCAACGGAATGAGGTAGTTGGCGAAGGCGGCGATGATCGGCGTCCCGAAGAGAAACAGCATCGTGATCCCGTGGCTGGTCAACAGGCCGTTGTAGGTCGCCGTCCCGAGCAGCGATTCGGTCGTCACCAGATCGATCCGCATCGCGGTCACCATCAGCCCGCCGACGACGAAGGCCGTGATACCGTAGAGCCCATAGAGGATGCCGATATCCTTGTGATCGACCGTCGTCAGCCAGCGGATGAGTCCCGCGGGTTTCTCCTCCTCGACGTAGCCCGAGCGGTCGACGATGGCCCCGCCGCCGACCGGACTGTACGAGCGCCAGTTTTCGACGCGTGTGAGCCACGTGGCGACGGCGACGAGAAACACCCCCATCAGCACCGTCAGGCTGATTTGCGCGCTAATATCCATACACTCATTACAGGATCGGAGGGTAATGAAAGGTTCGGGTCCGCCGGTCGCCAGTCGGGCGTATTCGCGGCGCTACACGCCAACCGGAACCGGTGCAGCCGTTGGGTTAGTTGCCGGTCGACTCCGCTTCGTCGGTCGAGGCCGGGTCGGCGTCGGTTGTCTCCGATTCGGCGGTCGACTCGGCCTCGGTAGCCTCCACCTCGTCGTGGTGTTCGTGGATCGGTTCGGCTCCGTCGAGGCCGGCCTGTCCCTGCGCATAGACGGTCGCCCGCTTCTCGTCGCCGGCGATCGCCTTCGCCGAGAGGTAGGTCAACACTGCCAGGGCGACGAACATGACCCCCATGATCGCAAACATCAGCCCGGAGGCCATCGGCTCGAACCCCCACGGTGCGAAGACCGCGAACGCGCCGATGAAAAAGAGGATGATCCCCAGTGGAATGAAGTTGACCACCAAGTCGAGGATCGTCTCTTTGTCGAAGATCTCGGTTTCCATACGCCAACGTGGGAGAGGCCGCCCAAATAGGTTTCTGCTTTCAGACGGCAAACTGGCTTTTGGGGACGAATAGCCGGCCGGCCCCTGCACCCATCGCCAAGATGAGCCCACTGGCCAAGATCGCATACGCACGCAGTGTCATGTCGACGCCGACCTGCGGGTTGATGTAGAGGACGCCCCCGCCGGCCAGAAACAGCAGGCCGGCGCTGATCGCCAGTGCGCCCCACGGCACGGTGATGTAGCCGGCCTCCTGAAGCATGCCGACGACACAGCCACAGAACAGCAGCAGCCCGCCGACGGCGACCGGGAAAATATCGAACAGCAGGCCGAGCTCGGAGATCGGCACGCCGAGGGCGATAAACAGCGGCCACGGGCTGGCCTTCCGGTACTGGTCGCTGAGTCCCGGTGTCTCTTCCATACCGACATCACGAGGTCAAGGGTAAGAAACGCTTCGGAACGGTCAGGGAACGCTGACACCGTGCCGGCTGAGGAAGCCGCTGACCGCCTTGATTTCGACGGGACTCCCGATGATGCGACACTGGGTGGGATGGCCCTCGAAGATCGTCACCGTGTACTCGGCTTCGAGTTCCTCACGAAGCCCCTCCAGACTGCTGGCTGGCACCTCGATCTGGGTGCTGTCGCGGAGGCGCGCTGGGTCCGGCATATCGTATGTCACAGGTCGAACACCTGATGTATAACCATGTCGGATCGGGCTCCCGAACCCCCCGTGGCCGTGGTCGCCCAACTCACCGAATGGACAGCTTTTTCGACGGTGACGGCCGACTGCCCCCTAATGGGATTGGAGGAGGAGATCGAATCGATCCGCGAGGAAATCGCCGAGACGCCGTACAACAAGTCGACCGAGGCCCACATCGGCCGGCTGAAGGCGAAGCTCGCGGAGAAAAAAGAGAAACTACAAAACCAATCCTCCGCGGGCGGCGGCCAAGGCTATGCCGTCGAGAAACACGGCGATGCCACCGTCGCCCTCGTCGGCTTCCCGAGTGTCGGCAAGTCGACGCTGATCAACGCCCTCACGAACGCCGACAGCGAGACCGGCTCCTACGAGTTCACGACTCTCGATGTGAATCCGGGAATGCTCCAGTATCGCGGCGCGAACATCCAGATCCTCGATGTCCCCGGCCTCATCGAGGGTGCGGCCGACGGCCGCGGCGGCGGCCAGGAGGTGCTGTCGGTCGTCCGCACGGCCGATCTGGTCGTCTTCATGCTGTCGGTCTTCGAGATCGACCAGTACGAACGACTCCGCCAGGAGCTGTACAACAACAAGATCCGCCTCGATACGGAGCCGCCGAGCATCCACATCCGCAAGCGACACAAAAACGGCATCCAGGTCAACAAAAGCGACAGCGTGAGTCTCGACGAGCAGACGATCAAGGACGTCCTCCGCGAGCGGGGCTACGTCAACGCCGAGGTGACCGTCCGTGGTGATCCCTCCATCGACGAACTCATCGACGGGATGATGGACAACCGGATCTACATCCCCTCGATCGTCGCGGTCAACAAGGCCGATCTGATCGACGAGGACTACCTGCCGACCGTCTAC
>JAWOEO010000281.1:0-4006 GCA_046482755.1 Halohasta sp.
ACCGCAAGATCATCCACAACGGCGAGATCAACACCATCCGCCGCAACATCAACTGGATGCGCGCCCGCGAGTCGGCGCTCGAAGACGAGAACTTCGGCCAGGAGATCGAGACGCTCAAACCGATCACCAAGGCTGGACAGTCCGATACGGCGAGCGTCGACAACGCGGTCGAACTCCTGTTGCATTCGGGCCGCGAACTCCCGCACGTCCTCCGCATGCTGATCCCGGAGGCCCACGAGAACGACGACACGATGGACCCCGACCGGCAGGAGTGGTACGACTACCACGCCAGCCTGATCGAGCCGTGGGACGGCCCCGCGCTGGTTGCAGGCACCGATGGCGACAAGATCGCCGCGGTCCTCGACCGCAACGGGCTGCGGCCCTGCCGGTACGACATCACTACCGACAACCAACTGATCATGGCCAGCGAGGTCGGCGCGCTTGAAACCGACCCCAGCGAGATCAGTGAACGGGGACGGCTCCAGCCCGGCGAGATCTTCGTCGCCGACCCCGAGGAGGGCCGGGTCATCCCCGACGCCGAGGTCTTCGACAGCCTCCTTGACGACACGTACGGCCGGTGGGTCGACGATCACCAGCAACACCTCGAAGACATCTCGGGCGAGAGCCTCGAACCGCGGGGAGACGTCGACAATCTGCGGGCTCACCAAGCGACCTTCGGCTACACGACCGACCAGCTCAATCACTTGCTGGAGCCGATGGCCAACCAAGGGAAGGATCCCGTCGGCTCGATGGGTGACGATACTCCCCTTTCGGTACTCGGCGAGTTCAACCGGCCACTGTTCACGTATTTCAAACAGCTGTTCGCCCAGGTGTCGAACCCGCCGATCGACTACATCCGTGAGGAACTGGTCACGAGCCTCCAGTCGCGGCTCGGCGAACAACGGAACCTGATGGACGAATCGCCCGAACACGCCCACCAGCTCGTGCTCGAATCCCCGGTCCTCTCCGACGAACAGACGGCCTCGATCAAGGACCTCGACCGCGATTCGGACGGCTTCGAGTCGACCACCCTCGATATGACCTACAGTCCCGAGACGGATCTCGAAGCCGCAATCGAACGGCTCCGGACGGACGCCCGCGAGGCGATCGAGGCGGGGGCGGACATCATCGTGCTGTCGGACCGCGGCGCTGGCGAGGACCGGATTCCAATCCCGAGCCTGCTGGCGACCGGCGGCGTCCACCACGACCTCGTCCGCCACGGCCTGCGAACCGACGTCGGCCTCGTCGTCGAATCCGGCGACCCACGCGAGGTCCACCACCTCGCCACGCTGGTCGGCTACGGCGCGGGCGCGGTCAACCCCTACCTCGCCTACCAGACGATCTCGGATCTCTGTGCCGGACCGGACGGTGTCGACGAGGAGGAGGCCATCGACGGCTACATACACGCCCTCGAACACGGCCTGCTGAAGATCATGGCCAAGATGGGGATCTCGACGGTCGAATCCTACCAGGGAGCCCAGATCTTCGAAGCTGTCGGCCTGAGTTCGGACCTCATCGCCGAATACTTCGAGGGGACCGAGATCCGAACCGAAGGGATCGGCCTCGACGTGATCGAAGACGACGTGCGGACCCGCCACGCGATCGGCTTCGGGACCGACCCGGAACTCGAAACCCAGGGCGAGTACGAACACCGATCCTCGGGGATCTACCACCAGTGGAACCCCAAGACGGTCGGCACGCTCCAGCAGGCCGTCCGGGCGGGCGACTACGAGCGCTACCTCGAGTTCGCCGAACTGATCAACGATCAAAACGAGAACCTCCAGACGCTTCGCGGCCTCCTCGAATTCGATTCGGACCGCGAGTCGGTCCCCCTCGATGAGGTCGAACCGATCCACGAACTCGTCGAACGGTTCTCGACGGCCGCCATGAGCCTCGGCAGCATCTCGCCGGAGGCCCACGAGACCAACTCCATCGCGATGAACCGCCTCGGCGGGAAATCCAACACCGGCGAGGGTGGCGAGCCGCCCGAACGGTTCGGCACTGAAAAAGAGTGCAACGTCAAGCAGGTCGCCTCCGGTCGGTTCGGGGTCACCTCCGAATACCTCACCTCGGCCGACGAGATCCAGATCAAGATGGCCCAGGGCTCCAAGCCCGGCGAGGGCGGCCACCTGCCCGGTAAGAAGGTCAACGAGATGATCGCCCACGTCCGGTACGCCACGCCGGGTGTCGGCCTCATCTCGCCGCCGCCACTCCACGACATCTACTCCATCGAGGACCTCAAGCAGTTGATCCACGACCTGAAAGCGGCCAACCCCGAGGCCGACATCAACGTGAAACTGGTCTCTGAGGCCGGGATCGGCACCATCGCCGCGGGTGTCGCCAAGGCCAACGCCGACGTGGTCCACATCTCCGGGGACTCCGGTGGAACCGGGGCCTCGCCCAAAACGTCAATCAAGAACGCGGGGCTCCCGTGGGAACTCGGCCTCGCCGAAGCCAACCAGATGCTGTGTGGCACCGACCTCCGCGACCGGATCAAAGTCACCGCCGACGGCGGGATGAAGACCGGCCGAGACATCGCCGTCGCCGCGCTTCTCGGGGCCGAGGAGTACGTCTTCGGGACCGCAGCACTCGTGACCGCGGGCTGTGTGATGGCCCGGCAGTGTCACGCCAACACCTGCCCGGTCGGCGTCGCCACCCAGGACGAGGACCTCCGCGAACGGTTCCCCGGCCAGCCCGACCACGTTATCAACTACATGACGTTCATGGCCGAGGAACTCCGGGAAATCATGGCCGACCTCGGCTTTACCTCGCTGGACGAGATGATCGGCCGGCCGGAACTCCTGGAGCAGCGTGAGACGGACCACGAGAAGGCCAAACACCTCGATCTCTCGACGGTGATCGCCCCGACGGCGGGCGACCAACGAGTGAAGACCCGCGAGCAGGACCACGAAGTAGACGAACAGCTCGACTGGGAACTCATCGACGAGGCCGAACCCGCCCTCGAATCCGGGCGGCGCGTCCAACTCGACCACGAGATCAGCAACGTCGACCGCGCGGTCGGCGCGACGCTCTCGAATACGATCTCCTCGCAGTACGGCGGCGAAGGGTTGGCCGACGACACGATCTCGGTCGACTTCGACGGGATCGCCGGACAGAGCTTCGGGGCGTTCCTCGCCTCCGGTGTCACGATGGATCTCACCGGGGCAGCCAACGACTACGTCGGCAAGGGCCTCTCGGGCGGAAAACTGATCGTTCAGACGCCCGAGACTGCGGCCTACGAAGCCGACGAGAACATCCTGATCGGCAACGTCGCCCTCTACGGCGCGACGCAGGGCGAGGCGTACTTCAACGGCGTCGCCGGCGAGCGGTTCGGCGTGCGGAACTCCGGCGTGAAGGCGGTCGTCGAGGGCGTCGGCGACCACGGCTGTGAGTACATGACCGGCGGCGTCGTCGCCGTCCTCGGCGAGACCGGGCGGAACTTCGCCGCGGGGATGTCCGGCGGCGTGGCCTACGTCTACGACGCCGACGGCGAGTTCGAATCCAAGGTCAACAAAGGGATGGTGACGTTCTCCGAGTCGCTGACCGGGAAGGACGAGCGCATCTTGACACGGATGGTCGAGAACCACGCCGAGTACACCGGCAGCGACCGCGCGGCCGAACTCCTCGATGAATGGGCGACCGAGGTAGAGAACTTCGTGCGGGTGTTCCCGGACGCCTACGCCCACGTGATCGAACACGAGGGCGCCGAGGACGTCCGCGAGGAGCTCCCCGAGACCGCCTCGGCGGCCGTCGACGCCCGTCTCGACGCCGAAGCCGTCTCCAGCGACGACTGACCGGCATCCGATACTAGGTAAAAAGTAGTCGGCGACTATTTTTACCCGCCTACTGGGTCAGACAGCGGCTGCGCCGTATGTAACCTCGACGCCTACTCGCGGAGCGAGCTAGCCACATCGAGCAGCGTCGACCGGCTGGCAGGCCCCCACAGGTGACTCGGACAGTCACAGTCGGAGGCTCCGAACTCCTCGATCCGATCACAGCCTGCCTG
>JAWOEO010000307.1:0-14341 GCA_046482755.1 Halohasta sp.
CGGGCCGAAACCGCCGCGGAAATCGCCGAGATCGCCGTCGAGGCCGCCACCGAAGCGCTGGAACTACCGACGGCGGTCTGCTGGCTCCACGACGACGACCGCCGGCGGCTCGATCCGGTCGCCGCGACCGAGGGCGCAGACGAGGCGTTGCAGCAGCCGATCGACGCCGGCAGCGAGCTCTACGACCGCTTCGAGACCGACGAGATCACCCGGAGTCGACCGGCAGACGGCGCGGCCATCGAGGGACTGCTGTTACCGCTGGGCGACCACGGGCTGCTGGCGGTCGACGGGGCCGACGACGACGTGATCCGCGATGTCGTGGGGACGCTGGCCGAGCAGACCGAGACCGCCCTCCGGCGGGTCGACCGCGCCCAAGCGGTCCGGGAGAGCGAACGCCGGCTGCAGGCGATCCTCGATCGAATCGACGAGGCGATCTTCCTCGGGCCGGTGCCGGAGCTCAATGCGTCCGATCCCGACCCCGACTTCGTGAGTTCGGGCTACGAGGCGATCTGGGGCCAGTCGCTGGGGGCGATCCACGAGCGCTACGCCGAGGGCTTCTTCGAGACGGTCCACGACGACGACTACGACGGCTACCGCGCGTTCATCCGGCAGCTCATGGCCGAGGTCGACGGCGGCGAGCCGGCTGCGAGCTACAGCTACGAGTACCGCATCCGCCGACCCGACGGCGAACTCCGGTGGATCCACTCGGATTTCTACCCGATCGACTGGCTGGCCGGCCCCGACCGGGTGGTGATCGTGAGCCGCGACATCACCGACCGAAAGGAGCGCCACCGCACGCTGGAATCGTTCCACGACGCCACCGCCGAGCTGACGACCGCCGACACCGTCGACGCGGCCAGCCGGCTGGGCGTCGAGGCCGCCGCGGGCGTCTTCGAGTTGCCGGCGACGGCAGTCTACCACTACGAGGAGTCGACTGCGCGGCTGACCCCGCGGGCGACCGGCCCTGACCTCCCGCCGCCTGACGAACTGTCGCCGCTGAGTTCCGATCACCGCCGGGTCTGGGATGCCTTCATCGGCGAGGGAATGGCCCGTATCGATGCCAGCGACGAGCCCGCGCTGGCGGTCGGCCCCGGCGAGGAGCTGCTGGTGTTCCCGCTGGGCCGCAACGGGCTGCTGGCGGTCTGGCGGGCCGGCGACGCCTTCGACACCGACGCCGCCAGCATCCTCGCGGCGACCCTCGAAGCCGCCCTCAACCGACTGCGCGGGGAGCGACAGCTCGAATCCAGACAGCGGGAGCTCGACGCCCAGACCGCACGCGCCGAACGGCTCGATGCGGTCGCCGAGCTCACCCAGCGCGTCGAGGCCGCGATCACGGCCACCTCCTCGCGGGAGGGGATCCAGACGGCCGTCTGCGAGGAGTTGGTCGACGTCGAGCCCTACGCCGGGGCGTGGATCGCCGCCGCCGAGGTCGGGGCCGACCGGCTGACCCCGCGGGCGGTCGCCGGCGTCGACCGCGACCACGCCGAACAGCTCCTCGGCGGCGAGGGGGGCGGGACCGACCCCCACCCGGCGGTCGACGCCTGGCGGAGCGGCGAGTCGCGGGTACTCAACGATCTGGTCGGCAGCGGCCGGGCCAGCGGCTGGCGGGAACGGCTCCTGAAAGCGGGGGTGGGGTCGGTGTGTGCGGTGCCGCTGACCTACAGCGGGATCACCTACGGCGTCGTCACCATCCGCGCGGCCGAACCCGGCGCGTTCGGCGACCGGGAGATGGACGTCCTCGCCCAACTCAGCCGGTCGATCGGCTACGCCATCACCGCCGTCGAGCGGCGGCGGGCCCTCGAATCCGACGACACCGTCGAGTTGGAGTTCACCGGCAGCGAGATGGCCCTCCCGTTCGCGGATCTCGCCCGCGAGACGGGCTGTCAGGTCCGCCACGAACGGACGGTCCGCCGGCAGGACGGCTCGGTCAGCGTCTACTACAGCCTCCGGGGAACGATCCCCGAGCCGATCGAGTCGACCGCGGCCGACGTGCTCCCCGGCGAGGTGGCGGTCGTCTCACAGCAGGACGGCGAGGCGGTCGTCGAGCGGCAGGGGTCGTCGTGGTTCGGCTCGCTGATCTCGGAGTACGGCGGCGTCCTCCGCCAGGGGGTGGCGACGACCGGCGGCGTCACGCTGCTGGTCGAACTCCCGCGGGAGGCCGACGTCCGGACCATCGTCGACCGGCTGCAGGCGGCGTTCCCGTCGCTCGAACTCGCGGCCAAGCGTCAACACCGTGAAACCGCGTCGACCCCGCGGGAGGCCCGCAGCCGGCTCCAAGGGGCACTGACCGACCGGCAACACGAGGCCCTCCAGACGGCCCACGCGATGGGCTACTTCGAGTGGCCACGCGAAAACAGCGGCGAGGAGGTCGCCGACGCGCTGGGGATCACCCAGCCGACGGTGAACAAACACATCCGGCTCGGCGAGCGCAAGGTCTTCGACTTCTTCTTCGGCCACACCGAGTAACACCAGCAACGTCCGTCAGCAGCCCGATGGAGCCTCGCGGAGTTCGCCGTCGACGCCGTCGGCCGACAGCGAAAACTGCACGCTCTCGACGGCGAGGCGGTACTCCTGTTGGTGGTGGCCCGAGGCCGACAGCGAGCGGGTGGTCTCGACGAGCCCGGCGTCGGTGAGCCGGTCGAGCCGCCGGTAGACGGTCGGTCGAGACATCTCACAGCGGTCGACGAGGTCGGCCGCCGACAGCGGCTCCTCGTCGAGGGCGGTAAGCAGCCGACAGGCGTAGGCGTCGCCGAGCAACGCCAACAGGGTCTCGGTGTCGACGGCCTCGGTGCTGTCAGCCGCGACCGCGTCAGTGCTGTCGGTACCGGCGGCCGCGGGCGTCGACCCCGCGGTCGCCGCCGAGGCGCTTGCGGACTCCTTCGACTCCGGCTCCGCGATGGTCGGGGGTAGCGTCATTACCGTCGACGAAGCCACCAGCCACCCCAAAGCTGCCGGAAACACAGATTGCCACCCCGGCGGAAGTGGGGCTATACATATTGCCCGCGGGGGATGGATGGACGTCTCTGGGCCAGAAACAGCCGGGGAGCGTTTAGGTAACTCGCGGCTGCGGTCGACGTATGCCGCAGTTTCCGGTCGGGGGCGAGCGCCCGGTATTAGTCGTCGGCCGCGGACTCACCGCCGCGGCGACCGCGGGCTTCCTCGATCAGGCGGGGCTGGATCCGGTGGTTGCCCCGACCGCCGAGCGGGGCCGAGCCGCCGGGGTAACCGTGCTCTGGCGGCCGGGGCTGGTGTTGCTCGAACGCATCGGCCTCCGGCGACCGATCGAGCGGATCGGGACCGCCCTCGAAGCTCACCGCTGTCTGACGACCGGCCGGTCGTCGACCGCCGCCGGGGGCGAGCGGCCGGCACTGGTCGCCGTCGACCGCGCCCGGCTCGCCGAGTTGATCGCGGCGTCGGTCTACGACCGGCTCCGGTCGGTCGACCGGCCGGTTCGGCGGATCGAGCCGGGGAACTCGGGCGTCCGGGTCGAGTTCGCGGGCGGCCTCGCGGAGTCCTTCGACGCGGTCGTGACGACCGCCGGCTCGCTGCTGGCCGACCACCCCGCGCCGACGCCCGACCGAGTAGTCCACAGCTGGTCGTTCGACTGGCCTGCCGAGCGGCCGACGCCGCCGGCCCCCGCCGAGGCGTGGGACGGCCGCCGGGGGGCGCTGTTCGTCCCGACGGCCAACCGAACCCACGTCCGGCTGGTGTCGACGACCGGCGTCGACGCCGCCAGCGCGCTCTCGATTGCCGACCTCGAACGGCGGTTCGGCGATCTCTTCGAGGCGGTGGGGCCGCCGTTCGACGCGCTCGACCAACAGCAACTCCGGTATGCCCGCTCGGCGGCGGTGACCCCCGCCACAGTGACCGGCGAGGGCGTCGTGATGATTGGGGCGGCCGGCCGACCCGCCCTCCCCGGCGACTGTCTGGGTGCCGCCCTCGGCATCGAGGACGCATGGGTGCTTGCCGACGCGCTGGCCTACGGCCCCGCGGGCGTCGACGCCGCTCTCGATTCCTACCAGCGCCGTCGGCGTCGACGCCAGCGGGCGATCGCCGACACCGTGGCGGGCGTCAGCGGCGACCCGACGATCGATCTCGATCCGACCCTCCGGCGGCTCCGGACCCGTCGCCGACTGGCGTTTCGGCACGTCTACGACGGTCAGCCGCCGGCGCTCGCCGAGTCGATCCCCGAGCGACTCTGAGCCCGGAGGCTATATGTATAGCCCCCGCGGTCGGCGCGTGTCAGTCTACACAGACAGCAGAAACAGGGGGCGATAGGCCGGTAGATGTGGATACGATGTCGACGATCCCCGACGACGCGAGTAGTGATCACCCGACCGGCGACGAATCGGTCCCGCCGGGTGTCGACCGAGCCGCCGACGAGCGGATCGAGCCGATCGTCGACCGGGCCACCGACGAGGTCCCCGAGGCGCTGTCACTGCTCGAGGACAGCTATGCCCGGCGGATCCTCTCGGTGCTGGCTGCCGGCCCCCACCGGGGTCGGGAGCTTGCCGCGGTCTGTGAGTGCTCCCGGCCGACGATCTACCGCCGGCTCAACCGACTCGAAGCCGCCGGCCTCGTCGACAGCAAGCTCCGGATCGACCCCGGCGGCAACCACTGCAAGGAGTTCGTCATCCAGCGGGACACCGTCGAGGTACGGATCGACGACGGTGTGCTGACGGTGACCGCCCGGTCGACCGACCGGTAGCGAGCGAACACACAGCGACCGTCGCGGTTGCAACGGTTGTCTCGGGCCGGTCGACCAACGGAGCGAGGCCGGCGATCGGTACTGAAGAGGCTTTTCGAATGTCCTGTTGACGCGAGATATCTACAGGGCCGGCGTGCCGGCGGCACTGGCCGTCGACCCCCCACCGAGTTGGACGAAGGCGTCGGCGAGGATGCCGTAGGTAACGACGATCAGCACGGAGTTGATCAGGATCGAAACGTACTGGGCGGCCGTCGGGTCGACCAGCGAGACCACGGTGCCGACGCCGCCGGCGACCGCGCCGATAACGAAGACGAGCAACAGGAGGCCGAACAGCCGCCAGCGGTTGCCGGTCGCCAGCTCCCAGCTCCGCTTGAGCGCCGCGATCGGGCCGCAGTCCTCGACGCCGACCGCGAAGATCGCAAACTGGAAGCTCACCGCCAGAAAGATCCCCGGCACGAGCAGCATCACCAGTCCGATCGGGATGACGATCGACAACACCAGCGAGACCGCCAGCGTTGACAGGAACGCCCAACCGAACCGTCGGCTCACCAGCGACAGCGGGACCGAACCGAGCGACGAGAGCTCGCGAGCGAGCAGCCGGGTCGCCACGAAGAAGACGGCGGCCCCGAACAGCACTGCGATTGCGGTGATGGCGGCGGCGACCGGCGTCGAGACGGGGAACGTAACGCCGATTCCGCCGGCCGCGCTGGCCTCGCTGGCGACCTCGGGCGGGAGGCTGTTGGCCACCAGCGTGTTCACCGCCCCGACCATCGCGAACTGGTAGAGCAGCATCGATACGACTAGGACGACCCCGCTGGCCGAGAGCGTTCGCCGCGTGCCCCGGCCGAGGGCCTGACCGATTTGGAGTCCCATAGCGGACGGTTTGCGCTTCATGTGATATAAAATGTCAAATCGGGTTTCACGATGAGACACGGTGGCGCGTACCCCTGCAGGCGGCAGCCACACTCACAGTTCGTCGACCCGCTGGAGCCGGTCGGCATACGACTCCAGCAGGACGAAGTGAACCCGGACCCAGTAGTCCTCGCCGTCGTAGCCGACGAGCCACTCACCCTCGCGGTCGTCGACGAACAGCGCCGGCCGGTCGACGAGCCGGTCGGCAACCCCCTCGAAGGCCTCTTCCTGATCGTCGCCAAGCGTCCCCTGATAGTAGGACCCCTCCTCGATGACGTGCTCGAAAAAGTCGCGTTCGGTCTCCTCGAGGCCGGTCAGTTCGAACCGGTGGGCAGTCCGGAGGTCGCGGCCGAAGGCCGCCAGCGACGGCGCGCGCTCGGCCGTCGTGTAGCGGTAGACGTCGAGTTCGACCTCGGTCGACCGGACGTCGACGCTCGTGGGATACCCCTGCATCGCGATCGTGTCGTAGTCGGGCTCCGGCACGAGCGCCGAGGCCTCCCGCTCGGCGTCGGTGTAGTAGTGTTGGAACTCGGCCTTGGGGGGTTGCCGCTCGTCGTCGGGATCGTACCGTTCGAGCCGGCTGTCGAACAGTTCGAGCCGCTCGCGGTCGACGGCGGGGAGATCCTCGAAGTCGACATCGGCCTCGCGGTCGTCCGCGGAAACAGTCAACGAGACGATGTGTTCGGTCCGGGTCCGGGTCCGGTCGGTCTGCTCCCACTCGAGGTCGTAGACGGCCCCCTCATGGACGACCGGTCGGTCGACCTGAAACGGCGGTCGACCCGCCTCGCCGCGGCTGGAAGCGTCCGTCGCGTTCGTCGTCGCGTTGGCGACGGTGGCGGCGAACTCGCTGCCGGCTTCGGGGCGTGTGGTCGCCTGCTCGGCGATCGCCCGATCGGTCGACACCGGGTCGACGAACATGGCGACGTCGGGGTCGGCACACCCCGCGAACGCGGCGGTCGCCCCGACCGCACACGCCGCCAGCAGCCGGCGTCTCGAAAGCGGCGCCATCCCGATCAGTCGTCGGTCGACCGCCGCCGGAGGAGGGCAACCGCGGCGACCACGAGGGCGACGAGCCCCAAGCGCCGCCAGTTCATCGGTCGGCCTCCTCGGCGGGCTGGGTCCGGAGTTCGAGCGTGGTGTCGACCGCGTAGTAGAGCTTCATCTCACAGCCCTTCTCGGAGTAGACCGTATCACAGATCCGAACGAGGCCGGCATCGGTGAGTCGGTCGAGGTGGTAGCTGGCGTTCTGGACCGAGGTGTCGACGCGGTCGGCGATCTCGGAGGCGGTCAGCGGCTGCCGGCTGACGCTCAGCAGGATCCCGCGGGCGGTTTCGGAGCCGATGGCATCGAGGACGTCCGTAAAGGCCTCGGAGCCGAACCGGACGACTCGGGCCTCGTCGCCGGCCTCCCGGCCGGGCTCCGGCCGGGTCGACAGCGCGTGCATCAGCCGGTCACCTCCGGCGGTCGGTCGGTCCGACGGCGGGCCAACGGACGGCCCGCCGCCACGATGCCCGGTCGTGAGGCGGTCAGGTGTTGGTGTGTCGAGTACATCTCCGTACAGGGACGTACTGGTGGCGACTGCTTAATGCGACATGACCAGTTTCAGTCGCAGAAACTCCGAGGTTCGACATATTCGGGTGGAGAATCCGCTCGGCTCGTGTGGCTCCCGAGCGGTGTCTATTTACTGCCGGCGGCTGTCGAGTGGCCTATCACCGACACCGAAACCTCGGACGGCCGGGTCGGCCTCACGCGCCGACGCCTGCTGGCAGCGGCCGCTGGGCTCGTCGGCCTCGGCGGCCTCGGCGTGGGCTACGTGAACAGCGAGCTCTCGGGAGACTTCGGCTCCTACACCGCCCCCGAAGGGTTCCCTGCAATCGTCACGCGCGGGCGCGTCGACCCCGAGGTCGACGAGCCGGGGTCAACAGGAGCCGCCGACCGAGAGGCGGCCGTGGTCGACGGCTCGCTACCCGAGGAGGGCGACGAGCTGCTGTTGTTCGTCCACGGCTTCGACACCGACGACGCGACCGCCCGCGATCAGGCCTTCGCGGCCGCGGCCGGGCTCGAAGCGATCCGACCGCTGCCCGTGGTGGCCTACAGTTGGGATTCCGACCGGGAGTGGGAGCCCGCCAAAGCGATGGCCGATGCGAACGGCAGTGTGTTGGCCGACTGGCTGATCGAGTGGGCCGACAGCGACGGTCGACCGGTCCACGTCGTCGGCTACTCGCTGGGCGCACGGGTGGTCTGTGGAGCGTTGTTCGCGCTGGCGCTATCCGGCCGGGGCGACGCCGCCGCCTCGGTATCGCTGCTCGGCGGGGCGATCCCCCACGACAGTATCGAGCGCGATGCGCCATACGGCGAGTCGATCGAAGAACTCGAGGTGCCCGTGACCAACTTCCACAACGCCGACGACCGCGTCCTCGGCTGGATCTATCGGCTCTCGGATCGCACGCGGGCGGTCGGCGAAACCGGCATTGCCGACCCCGCGGCGGCCCCGGCGGGCTACACGGATGTCGACGTCACCGACGTCGTCCCGGACCACTACTCGTATTTCGAGCCCGAGGAGGGCTGTCTTCCGCAGCTCGCCGACCGGCTGCCACGGTGAGCGTCTCGGGACGAGACACGACGGGTGTGTTTATGTGTCGACCGGTCGAACCGACGGGCGATGAACGCCCAGCGTGGCGTCCTCCTCGCGCTGATCGCCGGCCTGCTGGTGCTTTCGGTTCAGTTGGTCCAGCCGTATCTCTCCTTTATCATCGGAGCGTTGCTGTTGGCCTACGTGCTCGCGCCGCTCCAGAGTCGCCTCGAAGCCCGGCTGGGACCGACGGCCGCCGCCGGGCTGTTGGTGGCGGCGTCGACGCTGGCGCTGCTGATCCCGTTTACGCTGTTGGTGATCACGGTCGCCGGCGAGACGGTGACGATCGCCCGGCAGTTGGCAGCCGACGACCCCCTCGGCCGGCTGGAGGCCCCCGAGGCGTGGCTCGACGCACGGTTCGCCGGCGAGGTCGACCTCGCATCGGAGTTGGCCACCCGGCTGGAGGGACTCGCCGAGACGGTGTTGGGGACCACGCCGGATCTGGTCGCCGCGCTGACCCACATCAGTGTCGGCCTCGGGCTGTCGGCGTTCCTGCTGTTCTACCTGCTCCGGGACGGCGACCGGCTGGCGGGGTGGCTCCGTCGGATGACGCCGCTGCCCGACCCGGTCCAGACGCGACTCTACGACCGCGTCGACGACATGACCCGCGCGGTGCTGTTGGGCCACGTGCTCGTGGCGATCATTCAGGGGTCGGTCGCCGGCGTCGGGCTGCTGGTGGTCGGAATCCCGAACGTGCTGTTTTGGACCGTGGTGATGATCCTGCTGTCGCTGTTGCCGTTTATCGGGACGTTTCTCGTGTGGGGACCCGCCGCACTCTACCTGCTGTCGACCGGCGAGACCGCCGCCGCGGTGTTCCTGTTCGGCTACGGGACGGTCGTCGTCGGCATCTCCGATGAGTACCTCCGGCCGCTGATCGTCGACCGGTATGCCGACATCAGCCCGGCGGTGATCGTCGTCGGCGTCATCGGCGGGCTGTCGGCCTTCGGCGTGATGGGGCTGTTCGTCGGGCCGATCGTCGTCGGCGCGCTGAAAGCCACCATCGAGGTGTTCAACGAGGAGTACGACCGGCTCTGATCAGTCGAGTTCCTCGCCGAGCAGCTGTTTGGAGGCGGCCTCGGCGTCGCCCCGGCCGGTGGCGGAACTCGCCAGCAGTCGACCGCCGATCTCGGCGGGGCTGATCACCCGGTCGGCTCCTGCACGTCGGAGTTTGGCGACGTTCTCCCGCTGCATGGCCGCCGCGAGGATCTGCAGGTCGGGGTTGAGCTGTCTGGCGGTGAGGATCGCCAGCGCGTCTTGGGCGTCGTTTTCAGTGGCGACGATGGCGGCGCTGGCGTCGGCGATCCCGGCCCGTTCGAGCGGGGCTTCGTCGCTGGGATCGGCGGTTAGCACGGGGATTTCACGCTCCGAAAGCCGGCGAGCGGCGGCCTCGTCGGTAGTGATGACCGCGAACCCCGTATCGCCGAGGTGTTCGATGATCGGTTCTGTCAGATCCCCGCAGCCGAGGATCACGACGTGGTCGTCGAGGAGGTTGAACTGGCTGTCTGTCATGCGTCCGAGTGCTTTGGAGAGTTGGGCTTCGATGGCGGGTGTGAGCAGCACACCGAGGGCGACCGCGAAGGCGGCGACGTTGATCAACAGCACCGAGATCGAAAACAGCTTGCCGAGCTCCGAGGAGGGTGCAGCCGTCACGTCGCCGTAGCCGACGGTACTGGCAGTGACGATCGTATAATAAAAGGCGTCGGTGAGCGTGACGATCCCGTCGAACTCCTCGCGGAGCGCGTAGGAGCCGAAGGTGCCGTAGGACAGCGCCGTGACCAAGGCGACCCCCGCCGCGAGCTGTGTCGGCGACGGCGAGAACGTCCGGTCGAACCGCGTGCGATTATACAAGAGCGCGGGCACCGAGACGACCGAGACAGCGACCAGCGGCACCGAAAACGGCGAGACCTGCAGCAATCCCTGAATCGCGGTCACCGGCAGCAGGATCGCGGTGGCGTACCAGCCGACCCGAAACCGTTGTTTCAGGGCGTAGGCACTACCCAGCATCGTAAAGCCGGTTAGCGTCCCGGTAAACCCGACCGCACGGCGAACCGCATCCGGAACGTACATCGCCAGCGCGCTGTCGACACCCCCCGTCGAGATGTGGACGAGGCCGACGATAATCGAGAGGATGGCGACCGCGAACGTCAGCAGGATCGACGCCCGGACGGTCACCCAGTCGTGTGTCCACCGCATCGCTCACAGCTATCCGAGCAGACTACAAATACCCGCGGATCCGGGTCGACCAGCGGCGGCGGTCGACAGTGACCGGTCCCATCTCAGGAGGCTCTCCGACGGAAAGAGTTGGATTTTTCACGACAGACCGCCCTCGTGTGCGTATGGCTGTCCATAGCACAGGGAATCGATGTGGTCGACTTCCGGCGGCCGTGCCGCTCGATATCACACACACGACGCGGCTGAGTTGGGAGCTGGGCTCCCGCGTCGTCGAGGATGCGGCCGCAACGTTCGACGGACGGTGGCAGCGAACCGAGGGAGCATGGACGCTCAGCGTCTACCGCGTCACGAACCACACTGACGTCCTCAAAGTACGGACGCCCGTCGGCCGCGAGCAGTTCTACGGCGTCACCCAGTCGGCCTTCGAGTCGGCGGTGTCGACGCTCGAAACTACCGAGCGGTGGCAGCGAGTGGAGTGAGGGCCGCAAAAGCAGAACCGGAATGGGTGTCGACGGCGACCGGCGGTGCCGCATGCAGGGGCTGCGACCGACCTTTTAAGCCGGTGTACTGATAGAAGCGGTCAATGACCGCGTTGCCGTTCGAACTCCTCCTCGGCATCTATCTCGGCGTCCTCACCGGGATCGTTCCGGCGCTGATCGCCGGCGTCCTCGGCTTCCTCTTCAAGTACGTCACGAACGTCTCGATCCCCGGTCTCGGTGTGGTCGTCCTCGCGCTGGGGATCGCGGGCGTCAACGGCGGGCTGATGGCGCTCAACGACGAGAACATCCGCACCTCCGAGGACGCCGTCGCGCTGCTGACGGCGATCATCGTCGTCCTCATGCTGGCGCTGTATGCCCACTATCAGGGCGACAAACTCGGTGGGGCGGTCCCGAAACGCATCTCGTTTCGCAGCCTCCGGGATCGAACGCTCAGTACGGACGTGATCGAACTCGTCGGCGGGCTGACGCAGGTCCGAGTGACCGTCGACGGCGAGGTCGGCGACATCGAGGGCTACCCGCCGCTGACCGCGGAGTTGCGGGCCGCGATCAAGGCCGAAACGTCGACGTTCCCGGCGGATCTCCCGGTCGGCGAGTTGGAAACGCGGTTTGCCGACCGGCTCCAGTCGGAGTTGGATCTCGCTGACGTCACGGTAACAATTGACGCGCAGGCGCGCGCGACTGTCGCCGCCGCCCCGCCGATGGGCAGCACCTCGAAGCGCGTCCCCGAGGGCAAGCGGGCGGTCTCGGTCTCGGCGCTGGTCCCCGGCGGGCTGACACGCGGGGAGTCAGTCAGGCTCGTCACCGCCGCGGGGGCGATCACCGGGACGCTGATCGCCGCACGCTCAGGCGACCCTGAGAAGCCAGCGTCGACGGCGGCCGACGACCTCGCTACCGACGGCGGCACCGATCCCGAGCCACCACCGGCGGCAGCGCCGACCGCCTCGACGACGACCGGCGGCGAGGGGCGGGTGACGGTGGCCGTCGACCGGCCGGCGGCGTCGACGCTGCTGGCGGCCGACGAGCCACAGGTGGTCGTGCTCTCGCGGGGGACCCGCCGGGAGTTCGAACTCGTCTCGTTGCTCCGGCGCTCCGGGATGCGGTTCCGGAAGCTGACCGTCGGCGCTGGCAGCCCGCTTGCTGACCGGACAATCGGCGAGGTCGACATCCGGGAGCACTACGACGTACTCGTCCTCGCCGCCAACCACGACCGCTGGCAGATCGCCCCCGGCGGGGACCAACCCCTGTCGGCCGGCGACCGCCTATACGTCGTCGGCAGCCGGGAAGCGCTGGCCACCTTCGAGGAGGGTGCCGTATGAACCCCCTCGGCAGTCTCGCCGACCCACAGCTCCTGCTGCAGTCCGGCGTCACGTTCGCCGACCCGTCGACGGCGGCGGGCAATCTGGTCGTCTTCGCCCTCCTGTCGGCGCTGGCCGCCGGGGGGCTCACGGTAGCCTACCGCTGGTATTTCAAATCGCTGCCGCCCGAGGGGGTTGCGATCCTCGCGGGCGTCGCGATCGTCGCCCTCTATATCAACACGGCCTCTCTCGGCGTGGTCGTCGGCCAGGGCTCGGTCGACCTGTTTCGCCCCGGCGTCGTCGTGTTCAACGTCGTCGCCCTCGGCACTGCCACGGTCGCCGCGCCGGTCGGCCGTCGGCTCGGCGATACCGTCGCCTCACAGCTGTTTTCGCTGATCGGCCTCGGCGAACTCGACGCCGACGTGTCGACGATGGTCCGGTCGGTCGGCCGCGTGACCAGCGTTCGGCTCCCGGCCGAGATCGAAGACATGGAGAGCTACGACCCGGTCGAGGCGGCGACGAAGGCCGACCTCGCGGGGAAGACGCTCGTCTTTCCCCGGCGGCTGAGCGTCGAGGACCTCCGGACGCGGCTCGTCGCCCGGCTCAAGGAGGACTACGGCGTCGGCTACGTCGACGTCGATCTCACCGCCGAGGGGACCGTCGAGTACCTCGCGCTCGGCTCGCGGGCGGCGGGCCTCGGTGCGACGATCGCCCCCGGCACGGTTGGGGTGGCGATCCGGGCAGACCCGCCGAACAACGCCGCTGCCGGCGATCAGGTACAGGTGTGGTCGACCGGCGAGTCCGCCGAACGGCTCACGACCGGCGAGATCCGCGGCGTCGCGGGCGATACGGTGACGCTCGCGGTCGACGAGGCCGACGCGAGGCTGCTATCGTCGACCAAACCCTACCGGCTGGTGACGCTGCCGGCCGAGCCACGGGCCGACCGGGAGTTCGCCACGCTGCTGCGCGGCGTCGACGAGACGATGGGCACCGTGACCGTCGACGCCGAGAGCATGCTGGTCGGCGAGACGGCCGCAGCGGTGTCGGCGGCCGTGCTGGCGATCCAGCCGGCCGAGGGACCGCTGACCGCCCTGCCGGAGCCCACTCGCCAGTTCGCGGGCGGCGACACGATCCACGTGCTGGGTCGACCGGACGTGATCCGGCAACTCGAAGGCTGGGCGTCGACGCCCGCCCCGAAGGCCGACAGTGATTCAGACGCCGACGCCGAGTCGGCCGAGGAGGGCAGACCCCAAGACACTGCGGAGCCGGTCGACCGCGACGACGCGGCGTAGGACGACTGCCGCAATTCTCATACACCCCGACCCGTGAGTAGCGGTATGCACTGGAAGCTATTTGCCGATCTCGCGGAGGTCGCGGGCGACGACGAGGTGGCGGTCGACCTCGCGGCCGCCGAGCCGACCGTCGACGACGCCCTCGGGGCGCTGATCGAGGCGCGGCCGGCGCTGGAATCGCGTGTGTATACCGACGACGGCGGGATCGAACCGCATCTGAACCTGCTGAAAAACGGCGAGCAGATCGGTGACGCCGGGCTGTCGACGCCGGTCGCGGAGGGCGACGAACTCGCGCTGTTTCCGCCCGTTAGCGGCGGCTAACGTTCGAACGTCACCGAACAGACGCCGGGAGACGAGTGCTGGGGTCGGGTCGATGGGCCAGCCACCCGGATCCGGTCGACTATAGAGACACTCAACGCACAACAGACACGAACAGAACCGTACCGGCTGAAAAATTTATATTCCCGGTCTCCCAAAGCGGTAGTAGTGGCATCCCGACAGCACGGTCCGGGTGTCAGCGAGACATCGGGACTGGGGTCACTCCCCGAACCGGCTGCGTACGCCGAAACGACCGGCCTCACACGGCCGAGTGCCGAAACACCCGCTCGCAGGCGGTCGACCGAAGACCCGCCGCTTCGGAACCCCTCTCTGTATGCACAGACCGACCACTTCCGCGAGCGACTGCACCAGCAAGGCCGCTATGTGTCGGTGCCGATCGTCAGCGAGGCGATCACCGACGGGCAGATCCGCTGGAACACCACCGACGGCTGGCGGTTCGCACTCACCAAGGCGGGGATCCGCTATATCGTCGTCGTCAGCGACACCGAAAC
>JAWOEO010000138.1:0-5247 GCA_046482755.1 Halohasta sp.
GCGGGCCGTTCGCTCACGCGAGGACAGGACCGATTCGATCTCGCCCGCGAACGATTCGGTCGCGTCTGCGCCCTTGTTCGAGACCGCCTCGGTGACTGCTGTCTCGATGTCGACGTTGAGCGAGGGCATCGGCCACGCGAGTTCCCGACCGTAGTGGCGGTCGCGGAAGCTGTCGATGACTTTCGTCGCCGTTTTCTTGCCGACGCGGGTGAACTCCTCCTGGAGGAACCCCGAGATCGAGTAGGATTCGGTCGCTGCCAGCATCTTCAGGAGGGTCCCGAGTTCGACCCCGTGGGGGTGGGGACGGATCTCGCTGGTCTCGGCGGGCAGTTGGTCGGTTCCCCGCTCGAACTTGAGCGGTTCGTCGAGCCCCGGTTCCCGGAGTTCGATCCGGGCGTGGGGGTTGACGACCGCGGTGTGTTTGATGTAGTCGTGGAGCTGCTGGCGGGCCCGCATGTTGGCCTCCATCTCCAGTTCGATCCGGGTGCCGTGGGTCCGATCCCACGTGGTCGACTCCGAGGCCCGAATTTCGGGCTCGTTGGTGTCGGTGTCGATGATCAGTTCGAAGTATTCGGCCTGGTCTTCCTCTTGGGTTCGGCTCGTGATCTTGGCGGGTTTGCCGCTCGTGAGTTGAGAGTAGAGGACCGCTGCGGAGATCCCAATCCCCTGTTGGCCACGGGACTGTTCGCGGGCATGAAACCGCGACCCATAGAGGAGTTTTCCGAAGACCTTGGGGAGCTGTTCTTTGGTGATGCCGGGGCCGTTGTCCTCGATGATCAGTCGGTAGTAGTCGCCGACCTCGGCGATCTCCACGTAGATGTCCGGTCGGAACCCAGCCTCCTCGGTGGCGTCGAGGGCATTGTCGACGGCCTCCTTGACCGCGGTGACGAGCCCGCGCGCGCCCGAATCGAAGCCGAGCATGTGCTTGTTCTTCTCGAAGAACTCGGCGATGGAGATCTCCCGTTGGCCCTTGGCCAACTCTTCGGCGATCCCCTCGTCGGCACCGAGTTCCGCCTGAAATGACGTCATTCTATGACCCTCTTTTCGACGGAGGGATTAAAACGTGTTTGCCCGGCACCGCTCGAAATCGACCGCCGAGACGGTGTCGACCCACCGCTCTCGGGTCGACGCGAGAGCCTTCCCCGCCGATCGCAGACATGGCTCCGGTCCGAGGGCTGTCGCCCGCGAGCTACTGGCGGTCGCTGTGCGTCTGATCGGCTTTTATCTCAAGTCTGAATCGATGCGAGAAAACTCCCGTTGTCGATCTCGAAACTTTTGTTCGCCCCTGCAAAAGTATATATTGACGCCGCGCCCGCGCGTGCGAGGCCTTTATGCCACGCGACCGACTAGAGGAATCTAGTTCTATGTCAGGCGAAAACGAATACGGGGCCGGACAGATTCAGGTCCTCGAAGGCCTCCAGGCCGTCCGGAAACGACCGGCGATGTATATCGGGTCGACCGACGGTCGCGGACTCCACCATCTCGTCTACGAGGTCGTCGACAACGCCATCGACGAGGCGCTGGCTGGCTACTGTGACCACATCGAAGTGACGATCCACGACGACGGGTCGGTATCGGTCTCGGATGATGGCCGGGGGATCCCGGTCGACACCCACGAGCAGTACGATCGCCCCGCCCTCGAAGTCATCATGACGGTCCTTCACGCCGGGGGCAAGTTCGACAACAAGTCCTACCAGGTCTCCGGCGGGCTCCATGGCGTCGGCGTCTCGGTTGTCAACGCGCTCTCGCAGAGGCTGGAAGTCGAGGTCAGGCGCGACGGTCACGTCTGGAATCACTGTTTCGACCACGGCGAACCCGACGAAGACGCCTTCGAGCGGGTCCGATCGCTGGACGAGGGCGAGGAAACCGGGACCACGATCAGGTTTTGGCCTGACGGAGAGATCTTCGAGACGACGAATTTCACCTACTCGACACTGGCCAACCGCCTTCGGGAGTTGGCCTTCCTCAACTCCGGCGTCGAGATCGATCTTCGGGACGAACGCTCCGGTGAGGGCGAACAGTTCCGCTACGAGGGCGGCATCCGGGAGTTCGTCGGTTACCTCAACGAAACCCGAACACCGCTTCACGAGGACGTGATCTACTTCGAGGATGACGAAGCGGATATTCAGGTCGAGATCGCCATCCAGGCGACCGACGAGCTCCAAGGGTCGATCCACGCCTTCGCCAACAACATCAACACCCGCGAGGGCGGCACGCATCTCACCGGGTTCAAAACAGCCCTCACGCGGGTCATCAACGACTATGCCAACGAACACGGGCTGACTGACGACCTCGAGGAGAACCTCAAAGGCGAGGACGTCCGCGAGGGGCTCACGGCGGTCATCTCGGTCAAACACCCCGACCCGCAGTTCGAAGGGCAAACGAAAACGAAACTCGGCAACAGCGAGGTCCGGGGGATCGTCGAGAGCGCAACCCACCAACACCTCCGGACGTATCTCGAAGAACACCCCGACACCGGTCAGGCAGTCATCCGCAAGGCCGCCGAGGCCGCCCGCGCCCGCAAGGCCGCCAAAAAGGCCGAGGAGTTGACACGGCGAAAGAGTGCCCTTGAGTCGACGGCGCTGCCGGGCAAACTCGCGGACTGTCAGACCCGCGATCCCGCCGACAGCGAACTGTTCGTCGTCGAGGGCGACAGCGCTGGCGGCAGTGCCAAACAGGGTAGAGATCGACACAATCAGGCGATTTTGCCGATCAAGGGCAAAATCCTTAACGTCGAGAAACACCGCCTCGACCGAATTCTCGAAAACAACGAGATTCGCGCGCTGATCACCGCCATCGGCGCTGGCGTCGGCGAGGAGTTCGACATCGACGAGGCCCGGTATCAGAAGATCATCATTATGACCGACGCCGACGTCGACGGCGCGCACATCCGCACCCTCCTGTTGACCCTGCTGTATCGCCACATGAAACCGCTGATCGAATCCGGCTACGTGTATGCGGCCCAGCCGCCGCTGTACCGGGTTCGGTACCGTGGCAACACGTACGACGCGATGACCGAAGCCGAACGCGACGAGATCGTCGCCGAGAAATGCAACGGGAACCCAACCCAAGTACAGCGGTTTAAGGGGCTCGGCGAGATGAATCCTGATCAACTTTGGGAGACGACGATGGACCCCGAGAACCGGATTCTCAAGCGGATCACTATCGAGGACGCCGCCGCCGCCGACCGGATGTTCTCGGTGCTGATGGGCGATGCCGTCGAACCACGAAAGCAGTTTATCAAAGACCACGCGACCGAAGCCGAATGGGTTGATATATGAGCGCAGATGTACCTGACGAACCAGACGTAGACGCCGCCAGAATCGAGACCGCCCGGATCGAAGACGAGATGGAGCAGTCGTATATCGACTACGCCATGTCGGTCATCGCCGGCCGTGCACTGCCCGACGTCCGTGACGGACTCAAGCCGGTCCACCGGCGCATCCTGTATGCCATGCACGAGGCCGGCGTCTCCTCGGGCTCTGCCCACCGCAAGAGCTCCTCCATCGTCGGCGAGACGATGGGTGACTACCATCCACACGGCGACAGCGCGATCTACGACACGCTCGCGCGGATGGCCCAGGACTTCTCGATGCGCTACCCGCTCGTCGACGGCCAGGGCAACTTCGGCTCGGTCGACGGCGATCCACCGGCCGCCATGCGCTATACGGAGGCCCGGATGGCCCCGATGGCCGAGGAGTTGCTGGAGGACCTCGACAAGGACACCGTCGACTTCGCGGCGAACTACGACGACCGCCTCGAAGAGCCCGAGGTACTGCCCTCGGCGTTCCCCAACCTCCTCGTAAACGGGTCGTCGGGGATCGCCGTCGGGATGTCGACCAACATCCCGCCACACAACCTCGGCGAGGTGATCGACGCGACGGTCCACCTGATCAACAACCCCGAGGCCACCGTCGAGGACCTGATGGACCACGTCAAGGGGCCGGATTTCCCGACCGGCGCGAACATCGTCGGCCGCGGGGGAATTCACAGCGCCTACAAGACCGGCCGGGGACGGGTCCGAGTCCGCGCCGAGTTCGAGACCCACGAGGAGGAGGGTCGGATCGTCATCAACGAACTCCCGTTCCAAGAGAACAAGTCCCGACTGGTCGAGCGGATCGCCGACGACGTCAACGAGGGGAAACTGGAGGGGATCCGCGACCTCCGGGACGAGTCCGACCGCGACGGGATCCGGATCGTCATCGACCTCAAACGCGATGCGATGGTCGACGTCGTCAAGAACCAACTGCTCGAAAGTCATCTCGAACGCACCTTCGGCGTCATCAACCTCGCGTTGGTCGACGGCTCGCCGCAGGTCCTGACGCTCCGGGAGACCATTCAGCACTACCTCGATCACCGCCGGGAGGTCGTCCGGCGGCGCTCGCAGTTCGAACTCGACGAAGCCGAGGATCGGGCCCACATCCTTGAGGGCCGGCTGACTGCGCTCGATAACGTCGACAGTGTCGTCGAAACGATCCAAGACGCCGAGGACCGCGATGCTGCCAAGGCCGCCCTCCGAGAGCAGTTCGGCTTCTCGGCAGATCAGGTCGACCACATCGTCGCCATGCAGTTGGGCTCGCTGACCTCGATGGAGGCCCAAGAGATCGAAGCCGAGTACGAGGAGGTCCAGGCCCGCATCGAGCGGCTGACCGAGATCCTCGAAGACGAATCCGAACTGCTGGGCGTCATCGAGGCGGAACTCAGGGAGATAAAAGCCGAGTACGCCGACGACCGCCGGACCTCGATCATCGAAGACACCGGCACCGTCGCCCACGAGGACCTGATCCCCGAGGAGGATTCGGTCGTCGTCATGTCCGACGACGACTACATCAAGCGGATGCCGCTGTCGACGTTCAGTGCCCAAAACCGCGGCGGCAAGGGGATCATCGGCACCGACCTCAAGGAGGGCGATGCCGTGTCATCGGTGTTCGTGGCCAACACCCACGACTATCTGCTCTGCTTTACGAATCAGGGACAGATCTACACTCTGCGTGGGTTCCAGATCCCCGAGATGAGTCGGACCGCCCGCGGGAAGTCGGCGGTCAACCTCTGACCTCGACGACGGTGAGGAACTGACCGCGGTCGTTAACATGGACGACATCGCCTGCGACGAGATCGACGGCGACCGGTTCCTGACGATGGTGACCCGTGACGGCTACATCAAGCGCACCGCCGTCGACGAGTTCCAGAACATCATGTCGACCGGGATTCGTGCCGTCAGACTCGAGGACGGCGACCAGTTGGTCG
>JAWOEO010000031.1:0-5827 GCA_046482755.1 Halohasta sp.
CAACACGTCGGCGAGGCGATCCTCGTCGTCTTCGGGGCCTACATCGGTGCGGTCGTCGCCGTCAGCATGCTCGATCCCGTCATCGCCTCGCTGGTCGGCTCGTCGGCGAGTACGCCGGGGAGACTCCTCCAGACGGGGTTCCAGTTCCTGACGATGATCGCCGTGGTCGTCTGGTACGCCCGAGCCGTCGACACCGAGCGGTTGATCCCGGCGATAGTGCCCGACGGCCGGAGTCTCGGGCTGATCGGCGGGGGGATCGTCGTGCTGTTGGGCCTCCAGTATGCGATCAACGGACTGCTCCAGTGGGCCGGCTTCTCGCCGGGGGCTAATCAGGCCGTGCTGGCGGGTGCGGGCGATCCGACCTACTTCCTGCTGATGATCCCGATCTCGCTGGTGTTCGTCGGGCCCGCCGAGGAACTCCTCTTTCGGGGGGCCGTTCAGGGTCGACTCCAGCAGTCGTGGGGAACCTGGCCGGCGATCGTCGCCGCAACCGTGCTGTTCGGGCTGGTCCACATCCCCGCGGTGACCGGCGGCTTTGGGGCCCAGTTGTCGTATGCGCTGCTGGCGGGGCTTCTTGGGGTGTTGCTCGGGGCTTGTTATGCCTACACCGACAACATCGTCGTGCCGGCAGTGATCCACGGCGGCTACAACGCGACGCTGTTCGCACTGCTGTATCTCGGTGAGATCGGCTACTTCGGCTGAGGTGCTTGCCGCAACTGCTGAGAGCGTTGTAACGAACGTGGAAGAGACACTGGTCGACGTGCAAGACTGTGATCGTAAGTGACGCAGGCCAGTCAGGGAGCAGAGAAACCAACACCGGCATCACCCTGGTTGATACGGATTCGTAGCAGTATCGAGGCGGTAGACGTCTTCGGCCGCATCGAAATCATCGTCGAACGCATATAGATAGCCGATTCCTTCGGTTTGCATGTAGGCGACAATAGAAGCGTCGACAAAGGAGAACTGTTCGTACTGTCGAAAGAGTGCTTTGGCCGTTGCCATTGTGTCGGCAGTCAGTGAATCGATATGGAAGCGTGTGTTTTCTTCGAGTCGGTCGAGGAAGTCGACGGCCGAGTCGTGGCCAGCGTGCGTCGTCAGGCCGTTCAGTGTCTCTGCAAGCACATAATCGATGACAACCGCTTCGGGAAGCCCAGCGGTATCGATACTCTGGAGGATTTTAAGGCCGTCGTCGTGTGCTCCGTCTCGGGAGTAGGCTGCTGCAAAGAGGACAGTCGTATCGACGAGTGCCCGTGGCATTTATTCGATGTCGACGCCCCACGCGTCGTGGTCGTTCGTTACGTCGGTTTGGTGGTCGCCGTCGTAGCCCTCGAACTCGCTGAACGTCCCAGTGTGCTGTTGGACGACCTGGACACGAAGCGTCCCGTCGTCTTCGATCTGCCAGCGGAGTTTGTCCCCGTCGTCGATATCGAGCTCTCGACGAATACGAGCGGGAATATTCGCCTGATTCCCCGACACCTTGCTCTCGGAGTCGACGCTTTCACTGCTCATACACAACCAAGATGGTCTGCCGATTTAAATTCTAGTGTAACAACACACTACTTTGTATACTTGATCGATAGGTCCTCTGCGTATAGCAAATCCGAACCGATCGACGCCGAAAGGAATGTCCTCGTGCCGCTGCTTTCGGGACGTTTCGGCTGAGAATCAGGCGGGATTCTTTCGGGTGAGGTCGCTCCCACAGATCGGACACCGGTCGTGGTCGTCGTCGAAGGTCCGGCCACAGCCGCGACACTGGAACTGCCACTCCCGTTTTTCGGTGATGCCATCGCGGGCGATCACTTGGACGTCGACCGTCAGGTGTTCGGCGACGTTCTGCATGGCGTAGTCGTCGGTCACCAGCGTCCCGTCGAGTTCGAAGGCGGCGGCGACCAACAACTGGTCGGTCTCGGAAAGTTCGTCGGCATCACCGGTCTCGACGGCCGCCCGCTGGACCTTCTCGACGGTGCCGTCGGCGGGGATGTGGATGTGCATGCCCGCGCCCTCCTCGGCGTCGAACCGGAAGGCGTGTTCGCCCTCCAGTTCCTCGTGGACCTGCGGCACCGAAGCCGTTGGCTCGTCGGTATGATACTCGTGGATAAACGCCGACGTATCGAGGATTTGCATTCGTTACCGGGAGACGACGATGTAGTCTTTGACGGCCTGGACGGTGCTGATCGGGATCTTCAGCCGCCCGGCCTCGTCGGTGTCGAAGCCGACCGAGTGGGCCGAAATCCCCTCGTTGGGGACGACAAGCAGGCTCCGGAGCCCGCCGGTCTTCAGCTCCATCGTGATGTTGTACAGATCCCCGAGTTCGGTGCCGTCGGCCCCCATTACCGCTTTCCCCGAGAGGTTTTCGGCGAGTATGTCTACCATATATTCGCTAATCAGTCCGAATTATATAAACGCCACGGGGAGCGTCCGACGGCCGTCTGCCGCCGTCGAGCCGTCGACGAAGCCATTATGTGGGTTCCGTTCCTCTGTTAGGTAGTCGTGTCTTCAAGCGTCCTCACCGTGACCGCAGTTATCTTGGCTCTCGGCATCGGGGCGCAAGTCATCGCCAAGCGGCTCAGGATCCCGAGCGTCCTGTTTCTCATCCTGATCGGCGTCGGCCTCGGCCCGGCGGGCGTCGGCCTCGTAACGCCCGAGACCTTCGGTGACGGCCTGTCGACGGTCGTCGGCCTCAGTGTGGCGATCATCGTCTTCGATGGGGCTTTCCAACTGCGGCGGGAGAAACTCGGGTTGGCCCCGAAGGCGATCGTCGGGCTGACGACCCTCGGGGCGCTGTTGATGTTCCTCGGGACCGCCCTCGCGGTCCGAGTGTTTCTCGGCACCGACTGGGGGGTCTCGTTGCTGGTCGGCGCATTGCTGATCGCCACCGGGCCGACAGTGATTACGCCGATCTTGGAGGTGGTTACCGTCCGCGAGCACGTGGCGACGACCTTCGAGGCCGAGGGGATTTTCAACGACGTGACCGCCGCCATCCTTGCGATCGTCGTCTTCGAGTCGCTGATCGTCGAGTCGACGCCCGCGGCGCTTCCCGGCGGCTTCCTCGTCCGACTGTCGGTCGGCGTTGGCGTCGGTGTCGTCATCGCGCTGTTGGCGCGGTGGCTGCTTGTACGGGCCGACATTCCGGCCGACGACGCCCCCCGTGTCGCCCGGCTGGTCGTGCTGGCGGCGGTTATCCTGGCCTACGGGCTCTCGGAGGCGGTGTTTCCCGAAACGGGGGTCGCCGCCGTCGCCGCCGCGGGGATCGTCTTGGGCAACGTCGACCTTCCCCACCGGGAGTCGATCCACGCGCTCAACCGGGATCTGACGCTCATCGTGTTGGCGATCGTCTTCATCTCGCTGGCGGCGCTGATCGACTTCGATGCGCTGTTGGGGTTGGGTCTCGGCGGTGTGGCGGTCGTCGCTTTCGTCACGCTAGTCGTCCGACCGGTCGCGGTGGCGCTCTCGGCGCGGGACCTCCAGTTCACCCGCAACGAGAAGCTGTTTTTGACCCTCGTCGGCCCCCGCGGGATCATCCCCGCCAGCATCGCCACCCTGTTTGCGATCGAACTCCAGGCTGCCGGCCAGTTCGACGAAGCACAGGTGCTGGCCGGCACGGTCTTTTTAGTGATCTTCGTCACCGTGCTGCTGCAGGCGGGGTTGGCCCGACAGATCGCCAACCGACTCGACGTGATACCTATGCCAACGATCATTATCGGCGGCGGCCGCGTCGGCCGCATGCTCGCCGAACGACTCCGGAACCGTAACGAAAACGTCGTCATCGTCGACACCCGCGCGGAGATCGTCGACGAGCTACAGGCCGACGGCTACACCGCCCATCAGGGCGACGGCACCGAGACGGCCGTCCTCGAATCGGTCGACGCCGGCCGAGCCAGACGGATCGTCGCGGCCACCGGCGACGACGACACCAACCTGCTGATCGCCCAACTGGCCCGCACCAAGTTCGGCGTCGAGGACATCCTCTCGCGGGTCAACGAGCCCGAAAACGTCGGCACCTTCGAGGCCCTCGAGGTGACCGCAGTCGACGCCGCGCAGGCGACCGCGTGGTCGATCGACAACGAGATCGAACGCCCCGAGTTGGCCCACTGGATGACCCAACTCGGTGAGGGCCACGACGTCCAGCAGACCGAACTCACCGCAACCGATCTCGACGGCCAGACGATTCGGGAGGTCAACGCCGAGATCCCCGACGGCTGTATCATCGCCGTCATCGGCCGCGGCGAGGACACCCACGTCCCCTCGGCCGACGAGGCACTGGCCCGCGGAGATCACATCACCTTCCTCGGCGAGCGGGCAGCCGTCGAGGGGGCGATCCGCCGGTTCCATCCGCGGGATTGAGCCGCCAACAGACCGGTCGACAGTGGTGCGGATCGAGCCACCCACAGACCGGTCGACTGCGGCACGGCGAGCGACAGCGCGTGGGAAGTTGAAACACTTAACACCGACGCCACACTGCAATCCACTAAAGCGACCTTCTGGAGTTCTCCCATGTCCGACCACACCAACTCACTGCGAACCCCAATCGTCGCCGTCCTCGGCCACGTCGACCACGGCAAGACTAGCCTGCTCGACAAGATCCGCGGCTCGGCGGTCAGCGAGGGCGAAGCCGGCGCGATCACCCAGCATATCGGTGCGACGGCGGTCCCCCTCGAAACGATCTCTGAAATGGCCGGCTCGCTGGTCGACCCTACCGACTTCGATCTCCCCGGACTCCTCTTTATCGACACGCCGGGGCACCACTCGTTTTCGACCCTCCGGTCTCGGGGCGGGGCGCTCGCCGACATCGCCATCCTCGTCGTCGACGTCAACGACGGCTTCCAGCCCCAGACCGAGGAGGCCATTGACATCCTCCAGCGGACGGGAACCCCTTTTGTCGTCGCCGCTAACAAGGTCGACACCACACCGGGGTGGAACCCACAAGAAGATTCGCCGATCAAACCCAGCTACGACGGCCAGAGCGACGCCGCCCGACAGCGGCTCGACGAGAACCTCTATGAGCTGATCGGCCAGCTGTCGGACCGGGACTTTTCGGCGGACTTCTACTGGCGGGTCCAGAACTTCCAGAAGAACATCGGCGTCGTCCCCTGTTCGGCGCTCACCGGCGAAGGCGTCCCCGACATCCTCGCGGTCCTGATGGGACTCTCCCAGCGGTTTATGAAAGCCGAGATGGAGATCGACGTCGAAGGACCCGGCGAGGGGACGGTCTTGGAGGTCAAAGACCAGCAGGGGTTCGGCGCGACCCTCGATGTGGTTGTCTACGACGGGATCATCCGCGAAGGAGATACGATCGTCGTCGGCGCGAGCAACGAGCCGATCGTCACCGAGGTCCGGGCGCTGCTCCAGCCCCAACCGAACGCCGAGATCCGGGTCGAAAAGCAGTTCGAGCAGGTCGACAGCGTCGGGGCGGCCGCCGGGGTCAAGATCGCTGCCCCGGACCTCGACGAGGCCATCGCGGGAGCCCCGGTCCGAGTCGTTCGGGACCGCGAGGAGGCCGCGGTGATCGAGGAAGTAAAGGCGGAACTCGCCGAGATCGAGGTCGACACCGAGGAGGAGGGCGTCGTCGTCAAGGCCGACACCCTCGGCAGCCTCGAAGCGATGGCCAACGCCCTCAAAGAAGCCGAGATCCCGATCCTCCGGGCGGAGGTCGGCGACATCGCGCCGCGAGACGTGGCCGTCGCCGGCACCGCACGCGAGGCCGAACACAAGGTAATCTTGGGGTTCAACGTCGACGTCCTGCCGAACGCCGAGCGGGAACTCGAACAGGCCGACGTCCGGCTGTTCGACGACGACGTGATCTACCAACTGGTCGAGGAGTACGACG
>JAWOEO010000196.1:0-4324 GCA_046482755.1 Halohasta sp.
AGGTCCGGTACGGCACCGACGTCAGCGAGACGATCCTCGATGCGGCCGCCGACCACGCCGCCGACTCGATCATCCTGACACCGCGCAAAAAGTCGATCTGGCGGCGGCTCCTCTCGGAGAACGTCATCGGTCAGTTGGCGAGGCGAGCCACCCAGCCGCTGATCGTCATTCCGACTGGAACGACCGTATAATAGTCACTGACTACCACGTCCTGAGTAGTCGGTAGCCACTGCCTACTCGACGTCTAGCCCTGCCTCGTCGACCGTCGACATCCCGGTGTGTGCTGCACAGGCAGCCCGGTAGACGCCGATTGCGACTGCCGCGCCGGTTCCCTCGCCCAACCGCATGCCGTAGTCGAAACAGGGGTCGAGGCGCAGCGCGTCCAACTGCGCCTCGTGGCCGGGTTCGGCCGAGGCGTGGGAGCTCAGCAGGTAGTCCGCGGCTCGTGGCTCGATTTCGGCCGCCAGCAGTGCCGCCGCGCCGGCGATGACGCCATCGACGACCACCGGCGTTCGGCGACTGGCTGCTTCGAGGGTCACGCCGACGAGCCCGCCGATCTCGAAGCCACCGACCGATCGGAGGACGTCGACCGGATCGGTTTGATCCGGCTCGGTCGCCTCGATGGCTCGCTCGATCACCGCGACTTTCGCGGCTCTCGTTTCCTCGTCGATGCCGGTTACGTGGCCCGTGACTGCGTCGACCGACCGGTCGGTCAGTAGGGCCGTGATCGCCGCGCTGGGCGTCGTGTTGCCGATTCCCATCTCCCCGAGGCCGACGATCCGTGCCTCGGCGGCGTGGTCGGCGACGACCGACCGCCCGGCTGCGATGGCCTCGCGGGCGTGCTCGCGTGTCATCGCCGGCCGCTCGGCGATGTTGGCGGTCCCGTCGGCGATTCGGTGGTCGACGACATTGTCGGGTGTCTCGCCCGCGACCCCCATGTCGACGACGACGTTTTCGACGTCGTTCGCCTCACAGAGCGCGTTGATCGCCGCGCCGCCCGCTCGGAAGTTCCGGACCATCGCCGCGGTAACCGACTGCGGGTAGGCGCTGACGCCCTCGGCGGCGACGCCGTGGTCGGCGGCCATGGTCACGACGATCGCGGGGTCGACCGTCGGCTCGGCCGTCGACTGCATCGCCGCGATGTCGGCGGCCATCGTCTCCAGCCGGCCGAGGCTGCCCGGCGGTTTCGTGAGTCTGGACTGCCGATCGGCGGCGGCCGCGCGAGCCTTGGCATCGAGCGGCGGAATCGTCAGGTTACCGAAGAAATCGGCCATGCGTGGGTTTCGTTAGCCGGCGGCTACTAACGTATCGAAATCCCGCTCAGTCGAAATCGGGCAGATCGTCGGGGGCTTCGTACTCGGATTCCCAGTCGACGTACTCGTCTTTCAGGACGTCGCAGACGACCTGTCCGAGTTCAGTTAGCCCCGCGTTGATCGACGAAACGGTGCCCCACGAGTCGAGCCCCGGATGGATCTCGCGTTCCTGCCAGTCCTCGGGGATTCCAGGGGCGTGGTAGCCGACGCGGTCGGCAAAGGAGTCCCAAAAGAAGTCGAACCGGCCGATGAGATCGAGTTCGAGGACGATCTCGAAGACGGCCCCCTCCATCCCGGTATCGGCGGCCCACTCGTTGAAGGCCTCCGCCCACGCGCCGTCATGGAGGAACGCCTCCAGTTCGGCGCGTTTGTAGTCGGTGTCGCCGACGATGTCGGCGTCGTCGTACTCGTTGGGATCGATCTCGTCCAACTCGGGTGGGGCAGGGGGCTCGACGTCAAGACTCATAGCCGATTGTTGGCCACGATCGGCATAAACGTGGCTGGTCCGGTGGCCGCCGATTTCGCCAGCAATTACGACCGCGATTCGAGCCGGTCGACCAACTCCGAGAGCTGCTGTTTCCGGCCGTCGACGGCGTCATCGCGGAGCGCTGCTTCGGCCTCGCTTGGACAGGCCAGTTCGGGGACGTCGGTCGGGACGCCGTCGTCGTCGAGGGCGACGAACGTAAAGTAGGAACTCGTCGTCGCCCGCTCGTCGCCCTCGACGGGGTTTTCGGCCCGGACGTCGACTTTCACGTCGATGCTCGTCCGGCCGACGTTGAAGACGTAGGCCTCGACGACCACGACCTCGCCGATGTCGATCGGACTAATGAAGTCGACGTGTTCCATCGAGGCGGTCACACACTGCCGGTTGGAAAACCGCATCGCGGCGATCGCCCCACAGATGTCCATCCAGTGAAGCACCGCCCCGCCGAGGGCCCGCCCGAGGTTGTTGGTGTCGTTCGGCAACAGGAGTTCGGTCATCTCCGTAAAGGAATCGCTCAGCGTCGCAGTCTCGTCCATGGATTGCCTCGGTCGGCGGCCGCGGAAAAGCCGTCGGTTGCGACCGGTAGGCAGTGCCTACTCGTCGGGGTCCTCGGAGAAGGGATCGGATACCGGGCCGTCGTCGGCGTGACCGACGTCGACCTCGTCGGGCGAGCGGCCCGCAGCATCGAGGATCTCGTCGGAGACGGTGATGGGGCATTCGACTCGGACGGCAAGGGCGATGGCGTCGCTGGGGCGGGCGTCGAAGACGAACCGTTCGGGCTCGCCGTTGTCGTAGCGCTCGGCGTCGATCTTGGCGTAGAAGGTGCCGTCGGCCAGATCGTCGATCCGGACGGCGTCGACCGCGCCGCCGAACTCGGTGACCATGTCGACCAACAGATCGTGGGTCAGCGGTCGCTCGAACGGTTCGCCCGAAAGCGCCAACTGGATCGACTGGGCCTGATCGGCGGTCACGAAGATCGGGAGGTACTCGTCTCTGGCCGAGAGGATGACCGCCGGAACGTTTTCGCCCTCCGGTCCGACACCCATGCCGATCCCCGTGACTGCCGCGGAGTGTGCCATACCGTCCGTTCGGGCGAGGGCTATGAATAACTGTTCCCGGCCAAACCGTCGCTTCCGACACTGGTAAACGGGACGGAACGCTACCGGGGGCAATGAGCGAACCACCGGACCGATCGACCCCGCCGGAGCCCTCCCCGGGGGGCGGGCGGGTGCAGGTCGTCGGGACCGCCCACGTCTCGGAGGCCAGCGTCCGCGAGGTCGAAACGCGGATCGCCGACGAGCAACCCGACATGGTGGCGGTCGAACTCGACGAGGGACGCTACCGACAGCTACAGGGCGAGGAACCCGAGGATCTCGACGCCAGCGACCTCCTGCAGGGCAACACGGTCTTCCAGTTTCTGGCCTACTGGATGCTCTCCTACGTCCAGACCCGGCTCGGCGACCAGTTCGACGTCGACCCCGGCGCGGACATGATGGCCGCCGTCGAGACCGCCGAGGAACACGGCATCGGGGTGGCGCTGGTCGATCGGGACATCCAAGAGACGATCCAGCGGTTCTGGGCGCGGATGACGATCACCGAAAAACTTCGGATGGTCGGCGGCCTCGCGTTCGGCGTCACCGACAGCCGCGTCGTTGGGATCGTCGTCGGCCTCATCGTTGGCCTGCTTGCGGGCCCCGTCCTCGCGCTGTTCGGCGGCAGCCTCGGCATCACCGAGGCGGTCTATCTACGGGCCGCAAGCGGCGCACTGCTCGGCCTCGTGGTCGCACTCGTGGTCGACCAACTGGCCGGCCTCGCCCTCGACGGCGACCAGCGGTTCGCCGCGGCCCTCGGCAGCGGTGGCGCAGTCGGCGGCGTTGCGGCGGGTACCGGCGTCGTCGACGGCCTCGTCGGCAGCTATCTCGGTGGGTTGACCGTCACGATCGTCGGCAGCCTCGCGTTGGGGCTCGTCGGCGGGTTGCTGTTCGGGCTGGTTGCGGCCCTCCTCATCGGGCTCCGGGGGTCGACCCAGCCCGAGGCCGAAGGGCTCGAGGAGATGGACGTCGAGGACCTGACCGACGCTGACGTGGTGACGGTAATGATGGAGGAGTTCCGCCAGTTCAGCCCCGGCGGTGCCGAGGCCCTCATCGACGAACGGGACGCCTACATCGCCCACCAACTGGTCGGGTTGCGGCAGGCCGGCTACGACGTGCTGGCCGTGGTGGGAGCGGGCCACCGCGAGGGGATCGAAGGCTATCTCGCCGATCCCACGAGCCTACCACCGATGGAGTCGCTGACCGGCGGGGAGACGGGGAGTCGACTGCCGTGGGGGAAGATCGTCGGGATCGTGCTGTCGGTCGGCTTCGTCGGCTTCTTCCTCCTGCTGGCGATGGCCGGAGTGCAGGACGCCTTCCTGCTGCGACTGTTCGGCGCGTGGTTCCTGCTCAACGGGATCTTCTCCGCCGGCTTCGCCAAACTGGCCGGCGCGCGGTGGTCCTCGGCCGGGATCGGCGGCGCGGTCGCGTGGATG
>JAWOEO010000240.1:0-9794 GCA_046482755.1 Halohasta sp.
CACGGTCGGCGGCCTGCTTGTCGACTCCCTTGGAAGCCCCTACCTCCTGTGGAGTTCGGCCTCGCGGCGCTCGCGGTCGTGAGCTGGTGACACGACGGCTATCCGGGGGTCGGGTGGCTCTGCAACCGGCTCGGCGCGCTGCGCCGGCTGCTCACGGCAGTCGGGCAGTAAGAACGATCAGGGGAAACCGATGAGTGGGAAGACGGCAAGCGAGTCGCGGCGGCTACTGGTCGTTCATCGCCTCGCTGGCGATGTTGCGGCCACGGGAGTTGAGCGTGACCTCCCGGCGGACCCGGACCTCCTCGACGATGTCGAGTTCGACTAGTCGCTCGAAGATCTCCTCGACCTCGTCGACGTCCTTGCCGATGAACGCAGGGATCTCGAACGGCGAGACACCGGAGTACAGGGCCATCAGCACCTCCTTGTCGGCCTCCGAGAGGTCGACGTTGGTTTGGCTGCGGCGTTCACCCTCCGAGAGGAACGCTTGGAGGAACATCGAGATGCGCTTGGGGCCGGTGAGGTGGGTCTGGACGCTGGTGTCGTTCTCGCCCTCGACGTGGGAGACCTGAATGACGACCTTCTTGTCGCCGTTGACCGTCCGCTGGTCGGTCTCGACCTCGCTGATGTCGTTGAGATCCATCCGGACGAACGCGCCGCTTTTGAGCGCCGCCGCGATCGCCTCCTTTTCGACCTTGAGCCGGGCTTTCTCCCAACTCGTGTCCTGGACGACACCGCCGGCGACCGCCGGGTGTTTGGCCTGGATGACCTTCTGGTCGAGGACGGCCTTGTACACCGAGTGCTGGAACTCCTCGTGGTCCGACGCCGAGATCAGCATGACGTCGTTGTCGACCTTGAGACTCAGGTAGCTCGAGACCGCGGCGATGTTCTGGTTCGGATCGTGCCGGCCACCGAGCCCCTCGATATCCGACAGGGGGATGGTTCGCTTGCCATCGCCGGTGGCGATGATGATCCGCCGGTTCGACAGCAGGATCCGACCCTGTGTCCACGAGACGTCGTTGATGGTCCGCCCATCCTTGACGGCGCGTGCGAACCGACCCTTCGTATCAAGTATCTTGTACTCGCCTTCACTCATGATTGGTCAGCCCCCCTGAGAGTTAATCGTGACAATCCATTGGGGTGGGGGTGTCTTAGTATTCACTGTCGCCCCCGGAACTTCGAGACTGCGGCGAAGGCCCGCTTGCGGACCTGTTTGCTGTCGTCTTCGGTCAGCTTCTGGATCATGTCGGCCGAGCGCTCGCCGCCGATCTGACCGAGGACGTAGACGGCTTTCGCACGGGCCTCCTCGTCGTTGGACTCGTCGTCGACGAACGCCAGCAGTTCGTCTTCGACCTCCTCGCCGCCGATCTCGGCGAGGCTGGTCGCGGCGAACTGCGCCGTGGAGTTGTCGCTGCTTTCGAGGGCGTCGACCAGCACCTCGACGGTCCGGTCGTCGGGTTCGTCGACGACCCGGCCGAGGAACCACGCGGCGTTGCGCTGCTGGCGGGTCTGGGTACTCTCGCCGAGGATCTCGACCAGCGGCTGGACGGTCGCCCGATCGGAGTTTTCGAGTTCGGAGACGACGGTGTCGCGGATCTGGTGGCTCTGTTGGGTCGGCGCGTTCGACAGCAGTTCGATGATCGAGAAGACGGCGGCGCTCCGGACGGCCGAACTGGGATCGGTCAGCGCGTCGGTCAGCGGCTGGACCGCCTGGACCGCCCCGGCCTCCCCGAGCGAGGAGGCGGCGATCCGCCGGATCGAGGTGTTGTCGTCGTCGAGCATGTCCAGCAGCGCCGCCAGCGCCTGATCGGTGCCGATCGAGGCCAAGGCGACCGCGGCCTCCCGGCGGACCTCGCCGTGGGGGTCCGAGAGCCGCTCGATGAGCGCGGGCACCGCCTGCGGGTGATCGAGCTGGGCCAGCGCCGCCGCACACCGGAGCCGGACGTACGGGTTGTCGTCTTCCAGCCGGTCGACGAGCTTCGGGACCGCCGAGGCCTCGCCGAGTTGGCCCAGCGCGCTGGCGGCGGCCATCCGGAGTTCGGGGACCTCCGAGGACAGCGCCTTGGCGAACTTCTGGGCGGTCGCCCAGTCGGCTCCCGAGTCGATCTTCGAGCCGGTGATCTTGATCAACAGCTGTTCGACCGCTCCCGAACCGATGGCGTCAAGCCCCTCGACGGCGGCCGATCGGACCTCCTCGTTGTCGTCGGTGACAGCGACCGAGACGAGCGTCTCGACGGACTCCGAGTCGGACTCGTCGGCGACATCGCCCAGCAGTTTGGCCGCCCGAGTTCGGACGGCGGGACTCTCGCTCTCCAAGAGGAGATCGCGTAACCCCTCGGCGTCGCCGTCGCGCGCGAGGTGATACAGTGACATCGGTTAGCCGTCCTCCGGGGTGTACTTGTAGATCCGGCAGCGCTTGCTGACCGCCTCGAAGTCGTCCCGAAGCTCCTGGGGGACCGTCTCGGTCATGCCGACGACGAGGTAGCCGCCGGTCTTCAGTGACGCGGTCAGCGTGTCGAACACCGGGAGCTTGTACTCGCTGTCGATATAAATGAGGAGGTTCCGACAGAAGATCAGGTCGTAGTTCCGTTTCGGGCCGTCCTGGACCAGATCGTGGCGCTCGAAGTCGACCTTTCGTCTGACTTCGGGTTTGACCGTGAACTCGTTGCCCTCGACGTCGACGTACTGTTCGGGGTCCGCAAGCAGGCTGAGTTCCTCGCCGATGTCGGTCGTGCGGGTCGTCTCGTAGGTGCCCGCGCGGGCGTTTTCGAGGGCCTCGTCGCTGATGTCGGTGCCGAGCACCGAGAGCCGCGACTCGTCGATCTCCGAGTCGTCGAGCGCCAGCATGTACAGCGAGTAGGGTTCGCGGCCGTCCGCACAGGGGGCGCTCCAGGCTTTCACCGAGCGGTGCTCCGAGGTCAGCTCCCGAAGCACCGGCCGGAGCGCCTCCCACATCTTCTGATTGCGGAAGAAGTTGGTGACGTTGATCGTCAGCGAGTCCATCAGCGCCTCCTTCTCGCTGGGATCGTCCTGCAAAATCGAGAGGTAGGCGTCGTACTCTTCGACGTCCTGCCGGCGCATCCGGGCGGTGATCCGCCGGTTGAGGTAGGCCTCGTTGTAGTATTCGGGCTCGAAGTCGACCTCGTCTTGGATGTGTCGGACGACCCGCATGAACCCCTCGTCGGTGTTGCTCATAGGGTCACCACGTCGAGGACCGCAACGACGTCACCGTCGCCGAGGACGGCGGTCCCGCTGAGACCGGGAATCCCGCTGAGGACCCCTTCGAGCGGTTTGACGACCACCTCCTCCTGGTCGATCACCTGGTCGCAGTGGAGTGCGACCTTACGCTTTTCGTCGCGGATCCGTAGCAACATGCCGTCGCCGTTGACCGCACTGGGCTCATCGAGGGCCTCACCGAGCCGCAACACCGGGTAGATGTCGTCGTCGTGTTCGATGATCTCCTTGTTGTTGGTCTCCTCGATCGCGGTCGCACGGGTGACCTCGGCGATGTTCTTGACCGGGATCCCGTACTCGGTGCCGCCGACCTCGACGAACATCACCTTCACGATGGCGACGGTGACCGGCAGCCGCAGGCGGACGACCGTTCCCTCGCCGAGTTCGCTGTCGACGGTGACGGTGCCGTCGAGCTGTTTGACGGTGTTGCGGACGACGTCCATCCCGACGCCGCGGCCCGAGACGTCGGTGACCTCCTCGGCGGTCGAGAAGCCGGGGTGGAAGATCAGCTCGTAGATCTCCTGGTCGTCCATCAGCTCCAGTTCGTCCTCGGTTTTGACCCCTTTGTCGATGGCCTTCTCCTTGAGCACCTCCTTGTCGAGGCCCTTCCCGTCGTCGGCGACCTCGATAGTGACGTGGTCCCGCTCGCGGGTGGCAGTCAGCGACACCGAGCCGGTCGGGGATTTGCCTTTTTCTTCCCGCTCTTCGGGCGGCTCGACCCCGTGGTCGACCGAGTTCCGGAGGATGTGGATCAGCGGATCGCGGATCTCGGTGAGGATCGTCCGGTCGAGCTCGATATCCGACCCCGAGACGTTGAAGTTGACCTTCTTGCCCGTCTCGCGGGCGACGTCCCGGACAAGTCTGGGGAAGGTGTCGACGATCTTCGACAGCGGGATCAGCCGCATGTCCATCGCCGTGTTCTGGAGGTTGGCGGTGATCTTGTCGAGTTCGTCGAGGTTGTCGGAATCCATCCCCGCCGACTCCATCTCCCGGCGGAGCTTGATCCGGCTGGTCACCAGCTGCTCGACGAGGTTGTACAGCTCGTCGAGCTGGTCGACGTCGACCCGGACGGAGGCGATGTTGGTGCCGTCCTTCTTCGAGCGGCTCGGTCCGCGGCCACCCGAACTGCTCGAACGGCTGTCGCCGTCGTCGCTGGAGTCCTCGCCGTCGTCGGCCGCGGAACCGTCCTCGTCGTCGTCGGTCGCGTGACTGATTTCGAGGTCGGCGGCCTCGCTGGCGGTCATCGGGTCCTCGACGATCGCCGTCACGGGCTCGACCGAGACGGATTCGACCTTGCTCAGCGAGGAGAGGCCGCTCTCGATGGCCTCGTCCGAGGAATCGATCAGATAGAGGTCGAACGTCTCGTCGAACTCGCCGTTTTCGATCGTATCGCGGTCGGGGTCGGTCGTAAACGTCTCGTAGGCGTCGTCGAGCGCCTGCAGCACGAAGATGGCGTCGACGCCCTGCATCGCCGACTCGCCGAGGCCGACGGTCGCCCGGAAGACGGCGTGGCCGGTGTCGAGTTCGTGGTCGGCCAGCTCGTCGGGGAGTTCGATGTCGGGAGCGTCGTCGTCGTCATCGGAGCCCACGTCGGCCGCGTCGGCGTCCTCGGGCTCATCGGCGTCGGCGTCGTCACCGTCGTCGCTGCCGCTGTCGCTGTCGCCGCCGGCGTCCCCGCCGGGGGCCTCACCGGTCTCGATCAGCTCCCGGAGGTCGGCCTCGACCGCCGAGGCGTCGAGGTCGGTCTCGCCCGTCTCGGCGATGTCGTCGACCATCGCGCCGAGGTAGTCGACGGCGTCGAACAGCAGGTCCATCAGCTCGGGGGTGATGCCGATCTCGCCGGCACGGATCTCGTCGAGGAGGTCCTCCATCTCGTGGGCGAGATCGCTGACCGAGTCGTAGCCCATCGCCGCCCCGTTGCCCTTCAGGGTGTGGGCCGTGCGGAAGATCTGGTCCATCGCCTCGTCGTCCTCCGGGTCGGCCTCCAGATCCAGCAGGGCGTTGTTGAGGTCGGTGATGCCCTCCTCGCTTTCGGCCACGAAGGCCTTGCGGTGTTCGTCACTCATTCAGACCAACTCCCGTATCGTTGCTGCAACGTCGTCGAGCGGACAGACGGTGTCGATACATCCGGCTTCGACTGCTCGTTTCGGCATTCCATAGATAACACAGCTGTCTTCGTCCTGGGCGATCGTCGGCCCACCGGCGTCCTGAATCGCACAGATGCCGTCGGCACCGTCGGCACCCATCCCGGTGAGGATCACGCCGGTGAGCGGATCGGTGATCGTTTCGGCTGCCGATTCCATCGTGACGTTGACCGCGGGCATCACCGAGTGGCCCAGATCGTCGTCGATCAGCCCGACGCGGATCCGGCCGCTGCGGTAGCCCGTGATCTCCATGTGTGTGCCTCCTTTGGCCACCAGCGCCTCGCCGGGCCCGATCCGCGCGCCGTCGGAGGCCTCCCGGACGTCGTAGGCCCGAGTGGCCTCGTCGAGCCGGGCGGCGAACCGCGAGGTGAAGGCCTCCGGCATGTGCTGGACGATCAACACCCGACAGTCGCCGCCGGGCAGCTCGCTCATCACCTGTTCGACGGCGTTCGGCCCGCCGGTCGACGACCCGATGACGACCGTCCGGGTGTCGTCGAAGGCGTCGGCGCTGGGCGTCGACCCCGCGGTCGGCGTCGGCGTGGTCGCGGCCGCCGCCCCGGCGGCGGTCGCCGACCGCTCGGCCCGGTTGGCCTGTTCGAGGTCGGCGTCGGCGACCGTCCGGATCGTCTCGATCAGCTGGTCGCCCAGCCGGGAGACCTCCATCGATACCTCGCCGCCGGGTTTGGCGAAGAAGTCGACCGCCCCCTTTTCGAGGGCCTCGAAGGTGACCTCGGCGTCGTCGTCGGTGTAGGCGCTCAGCATGAGCACCGGCGTCGGGTTCTCCGCCATGATCCGCTCGACGGCCTCGATACCGTTCATTGTCGGCATCTCGAGGTCCATCGTCACCACGTCGGGCTGTTCGTCGGCGATTACCTCGAGGGCCTCCGCACCGTCTTTGGCCTCGCCGACGACCGGAATCCCCCCCTCGTCGAGGAGGTCCGTGATCAACCCACGCATGAACCGTGAGTCGTCCACGACAACCGTCCGCGGGTTACGCATCACCACCACCACTGGAGACGGCAACGCGAACCCCGCGCGGGCTCGGCGACGCACACGCTGGGTGCGCTGGATCAGTCCACATTACGACCGACTACTAAAACGCCGAGAATAAAGCCACCGACCCGAAAATCATGGCTGATAATTTATCGGACAGAGTTAACTATCGACGCGCGGCAGTACCGGTATGGCGCAGAGCGAGACGTCCACAGAGGACGAGGAAAGCGGCTCGGGTGGCGGGCCGACGCAGGTCCTCGAGTTCGGACTCGGCGACGAAACGTACTGTCTGGACATCGATGTGATCGACGAGATCGTCGACGCCGGCCAGCTGACGCGGATCCCCAACTCGCCACCACAGGTCGAGGGCGTGATGGATCTCCGCGGCCGCACCACCTCGATCATCAATCCCAAGACGGTGTTCGACATCGAAGAGGACGGCGAACGAAACCGGATTATCGTCTTCGATCCCGACGCGATCGGCGATCAGGGGACGATCGGCTGGATCGTCGACGAAGTGTATCAAGTCACTAACATTACGCCGGACGACGTCGACGAGACCACGACCGCCAACGACGAGAACGTCCACGGCATCGTCAAGGGCGACGACAAGTTCGTCGTCTGGGTCGACCCCGACATCGTCGGCGACCAGTAGCCCGGCTCGCCGTTGATTTCAAACCGGTTCTCAAAGGTGAGAACTGGGTACGAACCCTTATTTAGCGATACGACACCACTGTTTTCCATGCGCGTCTCAAGCGGCGTCGATGGCTTCGACCGGCTCGTCGACGGCGGCTTCCCGGCGGGTCGGCTCTACGTGCTCAGCGGCCCGCCGGGGAGCGGAAAGACGACGTTCTCCGCACAGTTCATGGCCGACGGCGCGGCCGCCGGCGACACCAGCCTCTATGTCAGCATGCACGAGACGCGGGAAGGTATCGTATCTGATATGTCGGGCTACGAGTTCGGCTTCGAGGAGGCCATCGAGTCGGAGTCGATCACGTTTCTGGATGCGCTGTCCTCCGAGGGCCGCCGCTTCTTCGGGGGACCCGGCGAGAAGATGGACCGGACCAACGTGACCAACCGGCTGGCCGGCTTCATCAACTCCCGGGACATCGACCGCGTGGTCATCGACTCGACGATGCTGTTGCGCTATCTGTTCGACGAGAGCGATACGACGCTGATGCGGTTTCTGACCGCCGTCAAGCGCACCTCGGCGACGACGCTGTTGATCTCGGAGATGACCGACCCATCGGCGTACGCCGACGAGCACTTCCTGGCCCACGGCGTCGTCTTCTTCCACAACTATCTGGAGGACGACGGGATGCGCCGGGGGGTACAGGTGATCAAGATGCGTGGCACCGACGTCGACACCGACATCCACACGCTCGTGTTCGGGGAGCGTGGACTCGAAGTAACCACCGGACCGCCGGGGGGATAGATGTACGAGTCGACGTTCTCGACCGACTGGAGCGACCTCGACCGCGACGAGGCCGTCGAGCGCGCCTACGCGCTGGGCGTGGCGGCGGCGTTCGACGACCCCCACCGCGAGGAGTACGAGGCGATCAAAGCCGCCGCCGGCTCGAGCTACGACCGCAGCCTCATCGAACTCGCCCACGATCAGGGGCGGAGTCAGGCCCTCCAGCTCGAGGCGGCCGCGACCGACGCGGACCACGAGGAGCTCTGGAGCCAACTGGTCGAGTCGGCCCCGGTCGACCTCCCCGAACCGGAGGCCGGGCTGCCCGAGGCGCTGGGCCCGACGGCGCTGCTCGATCGAATCGACCACCTCGAGGGGCCGCCGTCGACCCTCCGGAAGCCATCGTTTTTATCCAGGGACGACCAGAACAATGTGTAGAACAACCCTCCACCACCACCGAAGGCTGTCGCCCCGAGCGGCAGCACCGTTGACATACCGTGACTCAATCGATTCGACGTGACCACACACCACCCATGTCCGTAGAGGAACTCCCGCTGGCACCGACGCTCACCGACGCCGAGAGCGTCGTTATCGCCGGTCCCCCGATGAGCGGGAAGTACGACCTCATGCACCGCCTCCTCGGCGAAGCCGGCCAGCAGGCGATCGTCCTCTCGACCGGCCACGACGCCGAGCGCGTCCGTACCGACTACGCCGACACCACTGACGAGGATCCCGACACCGTCGCCATCGTCGACTGCGTCTCCCGCGAGCAGGGCGGCGAGGCCGAAGACACCGAGCGAACCAAGTACGCCTCCTCGCCGAAGAACCTCACCGAACTCGGCGTGAAGTTCACCGAACTCGCCGAGAACTGGGAGGCCCACCCCGAGACGACGGTGGGCGTCCACTCGCTGTCCCAACTGCTGATGTACTGGGACGCCGACCGGATCTACCAGTTCGTCCGCGTCCTGCTGGGCCGGACCCGCAATCAGGAGTGGCTGACCGTCGCAGTCATCAACTCCACGATGCACGACGAGCGCACCCTCCATACCCTGCTGGATCCGTTCGATACGGTCGTCGACACCCGGACGACCGACGAGGGCTGGGAGATGCGGGTCCGGGACCGCAACGCCTCGCCGACGGCGTGGGAGCCGTTCTGAATCGGGCCCGAACGGTCCGGACCGACCCATCGTGGCTCGCGGCTCGCGTGACGACCAAACTGTGTAGGCTCAGCCCTTTTGCGGGCCGACAACTTAGGATGTAGTGAGGTACCGGGGACAGCAGCGACCGACTGTTCCCCCTCGGTCGGCGATGGTGTCGACGCCCCCACCCGGTACTGCACGCGAGCAGACTGCCCCGGCAGTGACCCCCACACTGCCGTTCCCCCACACGCTGTTTTATAAATACGACACACGCTCGGCGGGAGCCACACCTCAACGCAGGCGATCGATCCGGTACGCGGTCGACGAGCCGGGAGCGACAGCCAGGCCGGACCGTCGACCGCGGAACCGGCCGTCTTTTTTAGGTCGCTGTGCGAAAAGTGTTGTAATTGGAGCTGCGTTAACACTGGGAGCGATACTCTCTGTTGCTAGTAAACCGGTACTGGCGGCCTTTCCGGAGACAGCTCCAGAGCCGTTCCCTCTGTCGCAGCTGGAAGAAACCCGGCCGCTTGAATCAGGCGGGCATCTTGTGCTTTTCAGCCCGGTGCGGGAGATCAATAGCGAAATTCGTTCCGACGTGATGGCGCGGTTGCCGGTCTCTGGTAACAGCTTGCTGTATCGTATTAACGCCGACGCCAGTCGGGTAGGGGCGTTGAATCACTACCGGCAGGCGCTGCTGAATTCTGGGGCCAACATATTGTTTGAATGTTCCGGTGTGCGTTGCGGTCGCAGTAACGTGTGGGCCAACCAGATCTTTGACAAATCCATGTTGCTTGGCCGCGACACCGCGCAGGATTATCTGGTGGCGGGCACTATCAGTGAAGACGGCCAGCGCTGGCTGACCCTGGTGTACACGGT
>JAWOEO010000280.1:0-11083 GCA_046482755.1 Halohasta sp.
GCCTGATAGACGAACCCCTCCCGGCGGAGGTCGTCGTCGCCGGTGACGATGCCGATACTGGCGGCCAGCGCCGGACCCAGCAGCGGCGCGATCACCATCGAGCCGACGACGACTGCGGGCGAATCCCCCAGCAGCCCGGCAGTAGCGACGACCGCGCTGATCAACAGCATCACGAGGTAGGTCGAAAACGCGGGCGTGAACTCGTCGGCTTTCGTCCGGAGCACCTGCCGAGAGGTCCGTTGGCCCTTCGTGCCGCCGCCGCTGTACTGGTCACGAACGGCGTCGAACTGCTCGGAGATCACGGTCTCGGCGGTAATGACGACCACGCGGGCGTCCTCGATGTCGGCCTGTGCGAGTTTGTCCAAGATCGGTTCGACCGCCCGGTTCGGCAGCGGGAACCGGACGACGTCGCTGTAGCGCTCGCCGCTGGTTTCGTCGCTCATTACGTAGTCGACACCCGCCGTCTCAAGCACATCGAGGACGGCCCGTCGACGCCCCTCGGGGATCGTGATTTCGAGATACCGCATTGGTGGCTCGTCGGCGACCGGACGGGTAGCTCTACTGCCGATCGAGTGATGTATCCCCTCCCTACTCGCTCCGCTCGCTCGTTGAGAAAGGGGCCTTAGCACCTCAATGCAGAGAATACTGGTTCCTGGAGACGGCTACCGATTCGCCCGCCGGACGGCCGATCGAGCGATACCGACCGACACGACCCCGTCCGAGCGGTCGGCGGGACGAACCGTCGGCTGGAGCATCCAGCGGGGTCCAGCAGATGGACGGCCGATCGGTTGCGAACGTCAGCCGGATTCGAAACGGCCCCGTTGGGGCCGGCAAAGCGGCTACAGGTTCCCCACCCGAATCCGGGTTTTGAGCGTCGAAGCCGAGGTCCGGACGAACGGCGAGGCGTCGTCGAGATCGCTGATCTCGTCGGCGATTTCGAGTGCCTCCTCCGTCTCGTACTGCCGTTTCTCCCCGATACCGGCGTTTCGGGCGGCCGTGGTCACGAACTCCTCGGCTTTCCCCTCACCGACGCTGTCTTTGAACGCGTCGACGATCTCGTCTAGTTCGATTGTCTCGGACATATCTCTCACTCCGGAAGGATCAGCACTGACGAGGTCGTGTTGTGGTAGCCCCGCATCTCGCCTCGCTGCATACAGATCTCGCCGTACGTCTGGAACCCAGCCAGCGGGATGTCGAGTTCCGCGACCATCTCCTCGACGGAGTCGGGGAACTGCTCGCCCAGAATGGCCCCCTGGCAGGCGCAGTCGAAGACGAGTGCGCCGGCCATCTCGGCGTCGGTCATCGCCTCGCGGGCGTTGGCCGCGCTCCGGCGGGCGGCGTCGATCTGTGCGTCCCGGTCGCTGTGCATCACCGTCAGCTCGGTCCCCTCGGGGATCGTCGTTGCGAACGTCATCGGCCCCTCGGTGTCGGGCGTCGGCCCGGCCCAGCGGACCTTGTAGTCGTCGCCGCCGGATTTGATCCCGAACTGGAACTGGGTCAGCAGTTCCACGAACTCCTCGCTGCCAGCCTCGACCGCGTGGGGGTCGATCCCGTGTTCCTCGCGTGCGACGTCGGCGATCGCGTCGGCGAACGCCTCGAAGGCGGGTCGACCGTCCAGCTCCGAGACGACGCTCCCCTCGGCGTCGGTCACCGTCAGCGGCTCCGAGACCGGCTCGTGGCCGTGGTCGACGCCGAGAGCGAACGGTTTCTCGGCGGCGAGCACCGCCAGGACGATGCTATCGGTGGCGATCTCGTCGTTGTGGAAGACGAACGTCTCTTCGAGGGCGATGTCGTCGGCGGCCGATCCGCCGCTGAAGGGGATCGGGAACTCCTGGAAGGCCAGCATGGCGATCTCCTCGCCCCGACTCGTCAGCCCGTCGTGGAGGTTGATCCCCACCCGGTGGGGGTAGTCGGCCTGTTCGTCCGGGATATCCGCGGCGGCCTCGGCGACGGCCGCTTCGAGGTCGTCGCTGAGCCCGTGGCCGATGCCCGTGTAAAAGGTCATCTCGTCGCTGGCGATCGCCGACACCGCGATGCCACGCTCGTCGGCCCCCTCCTCGGTGAACTCGCCAGCGGTCGACGCCCCGATGAGCGGGACGTCGCCGGTCACACCGCGGATCGCATCGATCTCCTCGCGGTAGTCGTAGGCCGGAGAACAGAAGACGACCAGGAAATCGGCGTCGCCGTCGATCTCCGCGAGTGCCGACTCGGCTGCGGTCGCGCCGGCTTCGTCGCCGCTCGCAAAGCCGGTTCCGAACTGTGTTGTCATGTGTTTCCTCGAGTCGTAACTCGCAGACGAGCGTGAAGTCGCTTTGTGTCATCCTATCAAAATTGATTTTCACGGGCGAAAATCGACGGCCCACGCCGCGGTTCGATAGCGCCACTGCTCGGAAATCGCGTCGCTTACTGGTCTTCGGGGTCGTCGGTCGACCAATCGCGCGAGACGGGCCGCTCGCTGGCGTTGATCGTCGACAGCAGCCACTCTCTGGCGTCGGCCAGCGCCGCGTCGTCGGTCGCGGTGAGTTTCAGCCGGTTGTGGTCGGCCTCCCGATCGGGATAACAGCCGACAGTCACGGCAAAGCGGTCCATCGCCGCCTCGAGGGCCCACACGATGTTGGCCTCCGGTTCGACCGTATAGATGAACTCGGAGCGTCGGTCCCCGGCGAACTCCTCGGCGACCGACTCGAACATCGCTTTCAGTTCGTCCGGAATGCCGGGCAGCACGTAGACGTTGTCGACGACACAGCCCGGTGCGAGCCCCGCGTCGTTGATGAGCGGTCGACTCCCCTCAGGGATCGCGGCCTCGGCCTCACGGTCGACAGCGAGCTCGCGGTCGGGCAGCCGCGCTTCGAGTTCGGCGAGCCGTTGGTCGACGGCCTCGCGGGTCAATTCGGTGGCCGCCAGCTCGCGGTCGAAGGCGTCGGCGACCGCCTCCATCGTCACGTCGTCGGGCGTCCCGCCGATGCCGCCGGTGACGAGCACGCGGTCGAACTGCGCGCTGTAGTCGGCGACGTGGGCGGCGATAGTCCCGCGGTCGTCGGGCAGCGAGAGGACGCGAGCGACCGCCACGCCGCGGTCGGTGAGTCGGTCGGCCAGCCAGGTCGCGTTGGTGTCGACCGTATCCCCCGAGAGCAGTTCGTCGCCGACGGTAATCAGGGCGACCTCCATTGGTCACGCGACGGTCGGGCGGCCAATAGCCCTTGTGTCTCGGGGATGGCGACGGCCTGTCGGGGGCTAGAACCCCACTATCGGCGTTTGGCGATCGATCGGTCGACCCGTGCGCTAACCGACGAGAGGGCGGTCGCGGCGTGGGCCGCGAGGATCTCGAAGGGGTCGACGAGTTCCTCGGGAGGGCGTTCGACGTCGTAGTACACCGCAAACAGTACCGCCGAGCCCTCCCCGTGGGGGATCCGGACCGCCAGCGTCGACCCCGGCTGGTCGTTGCGGACGCCCGCGAACCCCGGCTCGTCGGTGACCGTCTCCAGCGGCTCGTGGTCGGCCATTGCCGTCACCGCCTCGCCGAGGGGGCCATTCGGATCGACCTCCGGCAGCGTGGTGTCGACGACCGATACCGATTCCGCGTCGGTCGTGACGAACAGGGCTCCGTCGCCGTCGAGGACGAACTCGACGACCTCGACACAGAGGGCGCTGACGGATTCGACGTCCGGCGACTGGTTGAGCACCTTGCCGTAGGTGTTCAGTCCTTCGAGTCGCTCGGCGAACCGCTCGACGGTCGACAGCGTCCGACGGCTCTCGACGTCGTAGAGTCCGACGAGCAGGCCGGCAAGCCCCCCGGCAGCGCCGGCGTCGGCGGCCCCGAACAGCAGCGCCGGTCCCGCCTGTGGCGTCGTGGCCGTCGCAAGGCTGAAGACGGCGACGAAGCCGACGGCTCCGCCGACCCCCCACGCGACGATAAGCGCCGCATACCCCTCGTAGGTCTCTCGGCGGGCGATCGTCGACCCGGTGAAGCCGATCGCCGCCGCGACCAGCACGAACGGCAGCGTGCTGAACACCAGTGCCGTCGAGGGAGTCGACCACAGATACTGCACCGCCTGCAGCGCGCCGAGCAGGACGCCGACCACCACCAGCCCCCAGCCGATGACCGAATGATACTGCATCTAAAATTCTCTATGCCCGACCAGAATATAAAACCGCCCGCTGGCACGCCGGGTCGAAACGGTCCCCACCGGCGAACGTGACGACTATTTTTCAGAATATATGATAAAATATGAATATAATGTTATCAAAATAGATATTTTGGAGGTGCTGTTTAATTATGAGCACGAGGTACGACAGACAACGCCTGTGGGCAAGCAACAGGCGATACAACCTATGTTCAACGACGAAACCAGAGGCCAAGTCGGGATCGGCACGCTGATCGTGTTCATCGCGATGGTCCTCGTAGCGGCGATTGCGGCGGGGGTACTGATCAACACGGCCGGGCTGCTCCAGACGCAGGCGGAGACGACCGGGCAAGAGACACAACAGCAGGTTAGCGATCGGATCCAGATCCAGAGTGCCACCGGGAACGTCACTGGTGACGAAACGGTCGACGAGGTCAACGTCACGGTAACGAAGGCCGCAGGCGCGGGTGATATCGACCTCGGCAACGTGACCTACGAGTTCGTGACAGACGACGCGGTCAACACCGGTGTCATGCTGTCCGACGATAGCACAGACATTACCAACGTCACCTCGGATACCAACGACGACGTGATCACCGACCGCGGCGACCGCTACAGACTCACGTTTAATGACTCCGCGTTCGGCGGGGAACTCGAGGGCGGCGACAGCGTCACCCTGACGCTGACGACCGCTGCCGGTGCCTCGACGATTGAGGAACTCCGGGTTCCCGACTCGCTGGTCGACCGACAGGCAGTCAAACTCTAAGCGCCGCCACTCGACGTTTTTTGTGCGCATCTACCGGCCAGCGGCGGCTCCGTGAGGAACCGAAACGGTTTTTCGTGAAAAGCGGAATCCAGTGCTATGGTAGAGGCGAATGCAGCCGAGATCGTGATCGCCAGCGTCGTGATCTTGGTCATCGGCTGGGTGTTGTCGACGGTTGGCCTCCTCGAAGACGCCATCACGGTCTTCATCTTCATGTCGATGGGGCTGCTCGGCTTTCTGACCGTCCGGGCGATCCGGGGCCGGAAATTCAGCTGGCGTTAGAACTCGTGGATACCGGTTTCGGTGATGAGCAGATCGATGTACTCGACGGGCGTCGCGTCGTAGGCCGGGTTTTCGATCTCGATCCCTTCGACCGGTTCGAGCATGACCTCCGACGCCGACCGGTGTTGGTTCTCGAAGGCGAACCCCTCGTCGATCACTTTGGCTCCCGAACCGACGACGACCACCGGCACGCCGAGTTCCTGGGCGGTCGCCGCCAGCGGGAGCGTGCCGATCCGATTGTAGAGGGTGTCGTCGACGATACAGTCCATCCCGATGACGACCCGGTCGCACTCCGAAAGGTAGTGGCCCAGCGCGCTGTCGACCATCAGGTGCGGCTCGACCCGGTCGATCGCCGCCAGCATCCGGGCGGTTCCCCGACCGATATACCGGGGCCGGGCCTCCATCACGTAGGCGGTCAGATAGTTGCCGTCGAGGGCGGCGGCCTCAACCGCCGCGAGGGCGGTCGTCGAGAAGTCGTGGGTGAGGAAGGTTTCGCCGTCTTCGAAGGTTTCGGCGGCGTTGGCCGCCGCCCGTCGCTTGCCCGTTTCGATGTCGTCGACCACGCGGTCGATCATCTCGCGGGTGAACTCCTTGGCCTTGTCGACGTCGTTGGACACATCGATGACCGAGCGTTCGACCGCCCGGACCGCGTTGTGGAGGGAGGCATGCGATGGGTTGGCCCGGCGGAGCGCGCCGGCGTTGCGCTGGAGGTCGCGTTCGAACTCCTCGACGGAGGCGTACTCCCGGTCCAACAGCTCCGCGAGCGCCTGTGTCGCCTTGATAGCGATCAGCGAGGAGCTGTGGCTCTGCATGCCCTGGATCTCCTCGACGGTTTCGTCAATCATACACGAACGTTCTTCCCTCGGCAGAAATGTGTTCCGGGCCACCATCGGCCGCCGCGGAAGGTTTTTGAGACGCTGGCCCCTGTCACCGATACCCACCGCGATGCCTTCGATGCCGACGTCCCGACAGCCGCGCTGTAGCATCTGTGGCGACGCCGTCGGGCGGCCTGATGCCGAGCGCATTCCGAACCCGGTGTGTCGCGTCTGCGACGGCCGCGCCGAGACCGCCGACGGCCGCCCGGCCGACAGCGGCGAGCCGAACCCCGTGTTCATCGACGGCCACACCTGTTGGCGAACGTACACCGTCGACGTCGACCGACCGACCGCCGTCGACCACCGGACGATGCGGGACGCGATCGGCTGTGAGTCCGCCCGCGAGTGTCGACGCCGGCACACCGACGCCGACGGCGAGCCGCTATCGTGGTTCGCGCCCGGCCCGACCGGCGAGCCGATGCAGGTCCGGACGGTCGCCGACTCCACGGAGTCACTGGAGAGCTTCTTTTCGCAGTTCGATGGGTCGACGGCCTTCCGGATCGTCACCGCCGACGAACCACCCGCCGGCGGTCGACCGGTCGCCGGCCCGACCCGCTTGCCGGCGGCCGCCGTGGGGCTGACCGCGCCGCCGACCTACGAGTTGACGACCGTCGAGGCCAGCCCGCAGACGGTCCGGGTGTCGCTTCCGGAGATCGACGCCATCGAGGTCGTCCCGCAGGCGGCCTTGCCTGCCCTCGACGAGGGGTCGCCGGCCGAGCGGGTCGACCGCTACCGCCAACTCGCGGCGGTCGCCCCCGGACTGTTGGAGACCGAGGCGCTGTGGCCGCTGGTCGCGGTCGACGACGGCGACGTGCGGTACGACGCGATCCGGACGGTGAGTTCGGTGATCGAAGAGCGCCCCGAGGTCGGGCTGGCCGCGGTCGACCGGCTGGCCGACCGGCTCGACGACGACCGGCCGATCCGGCTGTATGCCGTCCGGAGTCTGGCGACCGTCGCCGGCCAGTATCCCGAGGCCGTCGTCGAAATCACACCCCGGATCGTCGACGAACTCGACGCCGAAAACTCGCTGTTGAACGCGGCGGTCACGGAGTTCCTGCTGGCGGTCGCCGAACACGAGCCGGCGGCGGCGATCGACGCCACCCCCGCCATCGCCTCGCTGCTGTCGCCGACGCCGACACGGGCCCGCCGGCAGGCGCTGGCCGTGTTGAGCGTGATCGCCGAGTCGTTCCCCGAAGAGGTCCGGCCGCTCGTCCCGCAGCTGTGTTCGCTGCTCGATGCCGACGACGACCCCTACCGGATCAGCTGTACGGCCGCGCTGGGCCACGTCACCTCGGCCTACCCCGACGCCGCCACGCCGGTCGTCCCGACGCTGCTCGACCAGCTGACCGCCGTCGACCCCGAACTCCGGGGGAACTCGGTGGGCGTGTTAGGCGATATCGCCCAGGAGTTCTTGACCGATGTCGCCCTCTACACCGACGAGGTCGTCCCCCTGCTGGACGACACCGACCCCACCGTTCGATCGAACGCCGCGGGGACGCTGGCCCGGATCGCCGCCGCGTTCCCCGAGCGCGTCGACGGCTGTATCCCCCGACTGATCGAACTGCTGGAGGACAGCTGGACCCGGAGTCGGGTGCATGCCTGCTGGGTGCTCGGCCACTGCGAGGCCAGCGAGGCCACCGAGCCGCTGACCGAACACCGACGCGAGGACCCCAGCGAGGCGGTCCGCGCGCGGGCGGCGTGGGCCCTCGACCGCATCGGCTGATCGGCCTCGTCGCGGTTCGGCCGACCGCACACCATATGCCCGTCGACCCCCTGTATCGGGTATGGGATATCCGGTCACCTACTACTGCCCGCACTGCGAGGCGCTGGTCGAACTCGAACGCGAGGGGTATCTCGCCGACAAGGCCGTGACGCCGTTCCCCTTCGAGGGGTGGCACTACGTCTCCCCCGAGGAGCCCTTCGAGGACCGCGAGGACGTCGACGGCGTGGCGTTCGTCTGCGGCGAGGACGGCACACTCAAAAACGACGGCGAGGGCTGTGGGGAGTCGTTCTATCTCAGTTTCGTCAAGTTCGACGACGGCGAGGAACTCGATCCCCGGACGCCGAGCGAACACGTCGCAATCGCCGACGAGGGCCCGCGGTCGACGCGAGGGCCATCGGGACCGGGCGGCCCCGGCGGATCGGGCGGTTTCTGGTAGACGAGCGGAGCATCCGGGGGACTACGGGGGTGCGGGGGCCGGCATCCGGTCGGGGGATTCGTCGGCGGTGTCGACCCCGTAGATCGATTCGAGCTGGTCGACCGTCCGGTCGACCGAAAAGGGCTCGACGGCCTCGCGGGTCGGTTTCGGTTCGAGCAGACACTCGCTGATCGCCCGCTGCATGTCGTCGAGATCGCCGTACGCGAAGCGCGCGCCGTTCTTTGGGCCAATGGTCTCGTCGAACGGTTGGACGTCGGCGGCCGCCACGGGCGTTCCGCAGGCGTTGGCCTCCAGCGTCGACAGCCCAAGCGTATCGCAGGTCGAAGCGGTAACGAAGACGTCCAACGAGGAGTAAAACGTCGGCAGCCGCTCTCGCGGCATGAAATCGTGGAACTCGACGTTGTCGGGGGCTGCACGTTCGAGCCCCTCGCGGGCGGGCCCCTCGCCGACCAGCACGAACCGGTAGTCAGGGGCCGTCTCGGCGAACCGAACCACCTCGTCGAGGTTCTTTTTCGCACTCATCCGGCCGCTGTAGCCGATGATCGGGTCGTCGTCCTCGAACAGCGAGTCGGGCTGCGGCTGGAAGGTCTCGGTCTCGATGCCGACCGGCAGTTGGGTGTGGTCGACGTCGCGCCGGATCCGGGAGGTCGAGGCGGTCACGCAGTCGAACGACTGGAGGAATCGGTTTTCGTAGGCGACGTACAGTTTGCCGATCGCTTGGGAGAGTTCCTCGACCCGCAGCGCCCGGATCAGGTAGTCCTCGATCGGCGTGTGGTGGGTGTAGACCGACCGCACGTCGTGCGTTGCGGCGTAACGCCGGCCCAACAGCCCGGTGGTCGCTGGGCCGTGGCAGTGGACGACATCGAGGTCGGGCAGCGTCGACAGCGACCGGTAGACCGGCAGCCGGTACTGGCTGTAGAAGGGGTTGGGGAGGGATCGAACGGGGAGTTCGTGGTCGTCGGGGTCGTGGCTACTGTCGGGGTAGACGACGTACACCTCGTGGCCGCGGGATTCCAGCCGCTCGCGCCACGCCTTGATGGTGTAGGTGACACCGTCGATGCCGGGAAAGTAGCTGTCGGTGAAGAACCCGATATTCATTCAAGTCTCTGTGTCCGTATTGTCGGCGCGGGTTTTACATCTACCGAGACAGTTCCGAGCGAGAAACAGCCCTCGTTACTCGCCGAGCACCGCGTCGACGAACGCCGGCGCGCCGTTATCGTAGTCGGGGGCCTCATCGCTCCGGCAGTAGGAGTCGACCTGATCGAGCACCTCGGTCACCGAGGCCGCCTTCGAGACGCCCTCGATATCGAGTTCCGCGGCCCGGTCGGCCAGCGCCTTCTGGAACGGGAGGAAGGGGTAGATCACACAAGGTGTTCCCGCGACGACCGTGTCGGCGATCGACGAATAGCCGGTGCAGACGACGACGTCTGCCGCGGCGGTGTATGGGGTCATCGCGGGTTTGGTTTCCCACTCGTCGTCGCCGACGGTCCGGACGTCGTAGCCGTTGGCTTCGAGGGCCTCCCGGATCGCCGCGAAGTTCTCGCCGTGGGTGCCGGGGTTGAGCAGCACGTCGTAGGGCTCTACCTCGCCGTCGCCCTCCTGGGCCAGCGGGCCGACGCGGGTGATCCCCGGCGGGTCGGGCTGGTCGGCCCACAGCGAGGAGACGACGATCCCCTCGCCGAACCGCAGCGACAGGCGGTTGTAGATCGACAGCGGCGTCCCCCACACCGGGCCGAACAGGTCGGTTGTCAGGTGGTCGATCCGGTAGAAGGGAATCCCCTGTCGGATCGCCACGATCGCCGCGAAAATGTCGTCGGTCACCAGTACGTCGGGATCCTCGGCGGCCAGCCACGCGTCGAGTTCCCGGTAGCGCCGGCCCGCCGAGGGAACGAGATCGAACAGCGTGTGTCGGAGAAACGACAGCGGCGTGCTGCCTTTGACGGCGACCTTGGTGAGATCGGGCTGGTCGAAGCCGTTGAGGTCGACGAACGGCTCGCCTTGGCCGCCGCCGCCGATGGCGACCTCACAGCCGCGGGCTTCGAACTCCTTGGCCACGGGGATGCTTCTGGCCGCGTGGCCCGCACCATCACACCAGTAGACGATCGCTACCTTCTCGCTCATGGACGGCTCTACCCCTGCTCATCAGCCGACGTATTTAAACTGCGCGTGAACGGTCGGCAAGCGAAACCAACGTTACTAATTGTCCGCTCTTCCTGCAGGTAGCCATGACCACCCCCGCGGGCCGGAAGAACGTGGTGTTTCTCGTCTTGGACTCCCTCCGGACCGACCGCGTCTCGGCGTACAACGAGAACGTCGACTTCACCGAGCACATCGACGACCTCGCCGACTCGTCGATCGTCTTCGAGGAGGCCGTCACCCAAGCGCCGTGGACCCTTCCCTCCCATGCCTCGATGTTCACCGGAAAGTACCCGTGGGACCACGGCACCACACAGGCCCGCAGCTACGCCACCGGCGACGAGGAGACGTTCATCGGCCAGTTGGCCGAGGCGGGCTACACCACCGCCGCGATCACGCCGAACGTCTGGATCACCCCCCACAAGGGGATGACGGGTGATTTCGACGAGGTCGAAAACTTTCTCGGGAGTGTCGACAACTCGCTGAGCCGCCGGCTCTCGAAACTGTCGACCAAACTCTACGACAGCCTCGGCACCCTCCCCAAGCGGATTCTCGGCCGCCAACTCGATCGGGCCTTTCGGCTCTTTGGCGTCGACGACTCCTGTAAATCCGCGGAGACGGTCGACGCCGTCGAGGACTACCTCGGCGACCGCGAGCCCGACGATGACTTCTTCCTCTACGTGAATCTGATGGAGCCCCACGAGCCCTACCACCCGCCCCAGCGCTACGTCGACGAGCATGGCG
>JAWOEO010000335.1:0-5225 GCA_046482755.1 Halohasta sp.
AGTGTGTAGGCTCTTGGAGCGTGAAGACATATAACAGCGGGGTTCCGTCGCCGTCGATGGGTGTCGACGGGTCCTTCCTGCGCTGTCGAAAGGAAACGCCTTTTAGGGCGCTACGGTTAGCAGTAACTGCTTGGGCCGGTAGCTCAGTCTGGCAGAGCGACGGACTCTTAATCCGTCGGTCGCGTGTTCAAATCGCGTCCAGCCCGCTTCTGCGCTGAACAACGTGAAGACCGAAGTGGCTACGGCGATTTGAACGCAGCGAGCGAAGCGAACACCGTGAGCGGAGCGAGTGAGTGTTCAAATCGCGTCCAGCCCGCTTTTGTGCCGAACTCTCACGTGGGGAGCAACGCGGACACACCAAGTCACGGAGCTGAGCACCGTCGACCACCCACGGCGACGTTCGTTGGCCGGCGGTCGACCGGGCGCACACACCGCAACACGGGACCACGTTTACCAGTATCGATCATCGCAAACAGGGTTATAGCCGTCGGGATGCTACCGCAACGTATGAACGGGCAGCCCTCCACCAAACAAGTATCGCACGGGCGAAAAACGGTCCTCTTCTGTCGGGGCTGTGAGTATCAGAGCCCACCCGGCGGGCAGTGGGTGGTTCGCTCACAACCCGACTGTGAGGTCCTGCTGTGTCCACGTTGCAACACGACGGTGACTGTCCGCGATCGGTTCGACGGTAGCGGCGACGCGCCGAACTAATCGGACGTCGACGACTGGCCGGCCGGCACCGTCGGGTGATCCTCGCGGAGCCGCCAGCCGGCAGCCGCCACGAGGCCGAGTGCGAGCAGGTAGAGCGCGAAGTTGACTTGCTGGACGGTGGCTGTGTATATCACGAGATCACGACCGAGGAGCATCGTAACCAACAGTGCACCGAGAGCGCTCCCGGCCAGCCATCGCCCTAGCCGGTCGACCGCCGGCACCCAGACGAGCGCCGCCAGCAGCGCCCCCACCGCCAGCAGCGAGACGGCGTAGAACCACGCTTGGGCGCCGGGTGAGTAGCTCAACAGCGGTACACCGCGGCTGAAGAGCCCACTAACTAGCAACGCCACGAACGCAACCCCGAAGGCGAGTCGACTCCGGGTTCGAGGCGGCCGCCGATGGTGGCCACGGGTAGCGAAGAGGGTCGTCAGGGTCAACAGCGTGAAGATCGACAACGCGACCACCAGATGGGCCGCATGAGTCGGCATCGAGTAGCCGCCGGGGACGAGTCCGCCGATGGTGACGGTGACCGCGCCGACGGTGATCTGGAGCGGCAGCAGGACGACCGCGAGCGTCGACGCCAACTTGGGTCGACGGTCCCCACGCCGCCACGCCCAGCCGGCAGTCCCGAGGATGAAGAATCCGGTGATCATCGCTACGACGCGGTGGAACCACTCGATAAAGTCGGGGTTGATCGTGAGCGCGGGGATCAACTGGTCGGAGCACAGTGGCCACTGGGCCTGACACGCCAGTCCCGAGCCGGTCGCCGCGGTGTAGACGCCGAGGCTCACCAGCGACAGCGTGAGCGCCGTCGTAAACGCCGCAAACCGCCGGAACGACAGCCAGTCGGGGCGTTTCATCATCAACTGTTCTTCGAGCGGCGGCTACTTATCTGTGGCGAGAACGCGCCGGCGCTACTGGGCTTGTTGTTTCGGCGAGACGTACTGTTGTTCCCAGCGACGCCGGTTTTCGATCAGTTCTTGCCCCTTCTCGGTCAACTCGTAGTAGTTGGTTCGCTGGTCCTGACTCCCCTTCTCGACGAGGGCGTGTTCGACCAGTGCATCCAGATTCGGATACAGCCGGCCGTGGTTGACGTTGTCGACGTGTTTCTCCATCTCCCGCCGGATCGTCTGCCCCGAGGGACGCTCGGAGCCCGCGATGACGTACAGGAGGTCGCGCTGGAAGCCGGTCAGTTCGAATATCTGCGTCATACACCCGACATACAGCCTAACCCGGTATTGTTAGTCGGTGGAAAATATGTATAATGACGGAACAACTCTGTCGCTAACCTGTTTAGTTACTGCTAACTATTGTTGTTGTGAGCAACAGTGTATGCGGCCTAAAAACCAGTAAAGTAGTCACCTCCTACTGATAGTAGCCAGTTCCTAACACCGGTTTTACCGCGTCTGTACGCCGATTTCAACTTTCAGCCTCAGCCGTAGGACCGTCGGTTCGGATTGAAGTAGCCACCGCCTGTCGACCGTTGTATGTGCAACGGATCATCGGTAGACGACACCGCAGCCCTCGCGGAGCGACGCCGTCGGGTCACCGGCTTCCTCGACGAGCGAGGATTCGATGCGCTGTGGCTCGCCCGACCGAACAACGCCGCATGGCTGACCGGGGGCTCGGTCGTCGTCGACCGGGACTCGCCGGTCGGCGTCGCGGCGGTCGGCTACAGCCGCGAGGAGGGGTTTCGCGCGCTCACGAACACGATCGAGGCACCACGCCTGCGGGATGAGGAGCTTCCAGCGGCGTTTTCGGTTACCGCCGTCGACTGGTATAGCGGTTCGCTGGCCGACCACGTCGCCGCCGCATCGCCGACGCCAGCAGCCGCGGATTTCGACGTTTCGGGGCTCGAACAGCCGGATCTCACGGCGCTACGGCAGCCGCTCGCTCCGTTCGATATCGAGCGATACCGGAACCTCGGCAGGGAGACGGCCGTCGCCGTCGAGTCCGTCTGTCGTGGACTGTCGACCGACCAGACTGAACGATCGGTCGCCGCCGACCTGCGGGCGGCACTCGAATCCCGTGGCATCGCCGCGCCGGTCGTCCTCGTCGGCGGGGGCGACCGCGCCCAGCAGTACCGCCATTATACACCGACTACTGACAGCCTCGGCGACTACGTGTTGGTGTCGGTGACCGCCCAGCGCGGCGGCCTCTATGCGAGTGCGACCCGGACGGTCGCCTTCGACCCACCGGCGTGGCTCGACGATCGGTTCGAGGCAGCTGCCCGCGTCGAGGCCACCGCACTGGCGGCCACACGGCGGGCCGCCCGCGAAGGGTCGACCGCCGGCGACGTCTTCGGGGCGATCCAGCGGGCCTACGAGGCGGTCGGGTGGCCCGAAGAGTGGCACTACCACCACCAGGGTGGGGCAGCGGGCTTCGCCGGCAGAGAGTGGATCGCCACCCCCGACGGGTCGGAAGCCGTCGTCCAGCCGCAGGCCTACGCCTGGAATCCGACCGTCCAGGGGGCCAAAAGCGAGGGGACGGTGCTGGTGACCGACGCGGAGATCGAGCCGCTGACGATCACCGACTCGTGGCCGACCCGATCGGTGTCGGCCGTCGACGCGGAGGTTACGCTCCCGCGGCCCGCACCTCTACGGATCGACTGAGGAGCACTACCCCTGACTCGGAGGCGACCGGTCGACCGGTTCGGCTGGCACTCCCGCGACGGTCGCGTCAGCCGGGACATCGCGGGCCACAAGCGAGTTCGCCGCGATCTGTGCGCCCGCGCCGATATCGACGCCCGGTAGCACAACCGCGCCCGCGCCGATCATCGCCCGTTCGCCGACGACGACCTCGCCGGTTCGGTACTCGTCCTGCAGGAATTCATGGCAGAGGATTGTGGCGTCGTAGCCGATGATCGCATGGTCCTCGACCGTAATCAGTTCGGGCCAGAACACGTCGGGCGTCGACTCCAGTCCCCACGCAACGCCCTCGCCGACAGTCGCGCCGAGCCGTCGCAGGAGCCAGTTTTTCAGCCGGAGGCTCGGCGAGAGCCGGATTAGCCAGACGACGATGTAGTTGCCGACGATCCGGAGCGGCGGCTTGGCGTCGGGCCACGACCACAACGAGTTGTGGCGGCCGCCCGTCGGCTGACGGTCGAGTCGGTCGTGTCGACGCTCGCTGTCGGCTTCGGAACTCACGACCTGCTGTATGTCGGGAATCCCTAAAAGACCACCCGCAGTAGTCACCGACTAACCACGAATCGGGGGACGTAGCCACCGCCTACTCAGGTGTTGGCGGTGCCATCGCAGTCCCTCGTCGACGAGAAAACGGTGCGGAGCCGCTCAGTCGTCGCCGCGCAACTCGGCCATATGGTCGATGCGCTGTTGGACTAGATCGGCTTTGCCAACGTCGTGGCGAATGCGGAGGCCGTCGCCCGCCGCCGACAGGGAATCCTCGGCGATCTCCTCGGCCGCCGCAATGCTGTCGGCGAGGCCGACCACGGCAAAGGATCGGGAGGTCGTCGTGTAGAGGCCGTCGTCGCGCTCGTCGACGCTGGCGTAGAACAACAGCCCCTCGCCGACGGTCTCCTCGTCGACCTCGATTTTGGCACCGGAGTCCGGATCAGTCGGATAGCCATCCGGAACCGCGTACTTGCAGACCGTGGCCTCGCCGGAGAATTCGAGTTCGGGCAGTTCTTCGCCGTCACGGGCCGCGGTGAGCACGTCGATGAAGGGGGTGTCGAGCACCGGAAGGGTGTTCATCGCTTCCGGATCGCCGAAGCGGGCGTTGTACTCGATGACTTTCGGCCCGTCGCTGGTCAGCATGAACTGGCCGTAGAGGATCCCCTTGTAGTCGGGCATCGCCGCAACGGTCGCCTCCATGATCTCGACCGCGCGCTCGTAGTCGCCGTCGCTCATGAATGGAAGCTCGAACCCAGTGTCGCTGTAGCTGCCCATCCCGCCCGTGTTCGGTCCCTCGTCGCCCTCGTAGGCGCGTTTGTGGTCCTGAACTGCCGGGGTGGTCCGGAGGTCGCCGTCGGCGACAAATGCCTGCAGCGTGAACTCCTCGCCGACAAAGCGCTCTTCGAGCACGACCCGGTCGTAGTCCTCGCTCCGGATGTACTCCTTTGCGCCTGCTTTGTCGACCTGATCGCCGATGACTTTGACACCCTTGCCGCCTGTGAGTCCAGCGGGCTTGACTGCGAGGTCGATCTCGCTGTCATCGATGTAGTCGCAGGCCGCGTCCATGTCGTCGAACGTCTCGAAGACCGGACAGCCCGGAATATCGTTGTCTTTCATGAAGCGCCGCTGGAAGGCTTTGTCCGTTTCAATTCTCGCCTCCTCTGACTGTGGGCCGAAGGTGTAGACACCTGCCTCGCCGAGGGCGTCGGCGACACCGGCCTGGAGGCCGGATTCGGGGCCGACGATGGCCAGCCTCGCGTCGACCGCCTCGGCGTAGTCGACGATCGCCTCGACGTCGGTCTCGCTCAGCTGCTCGAAGCCGTCGGCAAGCCCGACGATACCGGGATTGCGGTTGCTCGCAGCCGCATACAGCGAGCAGTCAGG
>JAWOEO010000337.1:0-4701 GCA_046482755.1 Halohasta sp.
CCCGTCATCAACGGGCTCACTGACGACGCCCACCCCTGTCAGACGCTGGCCGATCTGTTGACGATCCGCGAGCGGTTCGACGACGACGTCCAGGTCGCGTGGGTTGGCGACGGCAACAACGTCGGCCAGTCGTTCGCGGTCGGCTGTGGGCTCGCGGGGATCGACCTCGCGGTGGCGACACCCTCAGAGTACCCGATGGACGACGCGGTCGTCGACCGGGCAGCCGAACTCGGCGGCGAACCCGAGATCTACACCGACCCCGAGGCGGCGATTGAGGGCGCGGATGTCGTCTACACCGACGTCTGGGTCAGCATGGGCGAGGAGGACGAACGCGAGGAGAAACTCGCCGCCTTCGAGGGGTTCCAGTTGAACGAGGAGCTACTGGCAGGCAGCGACGCCGAAATTATGCACTGCCTACCAGCCCATCGCGGCGAGGAGATCACCGACACGGTGTTGGAGAGCGACCGGTCGATCGTCTGGGAGCAGGCCGAAAACCGGCTCCACGCCCAGAAGGCGCTGCTGGTCGAACTACTCGGATAGTCGGCGCTGCCACGAGGTTTTAAAAGATAGCCGTCGACTACCGGGCGGTGAACACGGCGTAGAGAACTCCTAACAGGCCGCCGTAGACGACGTGGCCGACGAGGCTCATGGGATTGATGTTGGGGACCGGGGGAGTCATCGGCATGACTGCGCCGACCCAGATCGGCATGACGACCGCCCCGAGGATCGCCCAGAGGACGACCCCATAGACGACGCCCGCACCGAGGCTCTTGCCGAGACTGTTCGTGTACTGCGGGACTGCACGGGCGAAGCCGGCGAAGACGACGCCGAGAACCGCCGAGTGGGCCATGTGGATCGTCCAGCCAGCGACGCCGCCGCTAAAGCCGTAGAGGCCGGGGATCGCCCCGCCGATGATGTCGGGCATCATGGTCGACAGCATGATGCCGAAGACGAGCCCGCCGCCGAGACCGGCGATCACGCCCGCTTTCCAGTCCGCGAGGTCTGCGATGAGTGCCGTTCGTGTGGAGGTTTTCGTTGCCATCTCGTCTCTGACAACGCGCGAGTAGCGGAAAATACTGCCTCGTGACGGCGCGAGCGGTGCACACCACCGGTATAGCTATTAACTGGCTGTCAGTATCGCGCAAGTGTGTGGTACGGATCTACTCGGAGCGCCCGCCGGCGTCGGGGGCCTCGATGCCGGGCGGCAGCCCGAGGTGTTTGATCCCGGTCCAGTCGTCGATCTCGAACCGATAGACGGCCGTCGGTTCGTCGACGCTGGCCTGTCTGAACACCTCGGGTCGCCACGTGAGTTCCATGGCCTCGAGGACGCCCGCGAGTTCGGCGTCGGGTACCTCACTCAGCCTGCCGGTCAGCAGGACGCTCCGCCAGTTGAACGCCGTCTGGGCGCTGTAAACGAGGAATCGGGCGGTGTCGACCTGCCGACTCAGATCGTGTTTCCGGCTCTCGGTGCCCAGCACGTAGACGAAGTAGAGGGCATCCTCGCCATCGAACCAAAACGACAGCGGCCGGAGCATGGGGACGTCGTCGGTCGGCAGCGCCAGCACGCCGACGTTCCGACTCGACAGGAGGCTCCGGACGTTGGCATCGGTCATCGGTTCCATTCCGTAGGCGGTGAGGTCCTCGACGGTCATAGAGAGGGAACACGGACGAGAGCCGCATAAGCGGTCGCTCCCGTCGGAATTCGGGACTATCAGCAAGAGCGGTGGATCGTGGTCGACCACTTTCACCGCGGCCACCACACCTTTTAAACTGATGAGGCCAAAGAGGGGCTGTGGCAACCGCAGACGACCAGCTACGGTTTTTCCCATACGAGGAGCCGTATCCGAACCAGCGGGAGGCGATCGACCGGATCGCCAACTCGCTGGGTCAGGGCCGGGACGTCCTCTTAGAGGGCGCACCCGGCACCGGCAAGACGCTATCGGCGCTCGTTCCCGCCCTCGAATACGCACGCGAAGAGGACAAAACGGTCGTCATCACCACCAACGTCCACCAGCAGATGCGGCAGTTCGTCGCCGACGCCCGCGCGATCACCGACACCGAGCCGATCCGTGCGGTCGTCTTCAAGGGCAAACAGCAGATGTGCCATATCGACGTGGGGTATCAGGAGTGTCAGAGCCTCCGGGATACCACGCGGGAGTTGGTCGACACCGAGTCGGACAAGGCACAACTCGCCGCCCGCCAGCAGGAACTCCTTGAGGCGAGCAAGGAGGGCGACTCCAGTGCGACCGAGGCCCGCAGTGCGGTGATGGACGAACTCGAGTCGGTCGAAGACGAGCTCGACGAACTGCGAGAGGGCAACGTCTGTGACTACTACTACAACAACCTCACCGACAACACCGACGAGTTCTTTTCGTGGTTGTTTGACGACGTGCGGACGCCCGACGACGTCTACGAGTACGCCGACCAACAGGGGCTCTGTGGCTACGAACTCCTGAAGGAGGGGATGGAGGGCGTCGACCTCGTCGTCTGTAACTACCACCACCTGCTCAATCCGATGATCCGCGAGCAGTTCTTCCGGTGGTTGGACCGCGATCCGAGCGACGTGATCACCGTCTTCGACGAGGCCCACAACATCGAGGGCGCAGCCCGCGATCACGCCACCCGAACCCTGACCGAAAACACCCTCCAGTCGGCACTGGACGAACTGGAGGACCTCGACGACTCGCGTGCGGAACCGGCCCGCAACGTGATCGGGGCGTTTCTCGGCGCGCTCCGGTCGACCTATGACGACGCCCTCGGGTCGGCGTACGCCCGCGACCGCGTGGACGACAACTGGGAGGATATCACCGTCGCCAACGACGACCGCCGGGACGACCTGACGCTGGCCTTCCTGCAGCGCTACGAGGGCAGCGGGATCGAGATCGAGACCGAACTCGCCGTCCAGTTGGGCAAGGTCCTCGACGAGGAGTACGAGCAGGCCTACAAGAACGGCGAGTCGACGACGCGCTCGGAGTGCCAGACCCTGCAGGCGGCCGAATTTATCAACACGTGGATGTCCGAGGGGACCGAACTCGGCCAGCATCCGATGGTCGGCGTCCGCCGCGATGGCGCGACCGACGAGATCTACGGGCGTGCGGAACTGTACACCTGTATTCCGCGGGAAGTGACCCGCGAGTTGTTCGACGAGGTCTACGCCAGCGTGCTGATGAGCGCCACGCTGCGGCCCTTCGACGTCACCGAGGACGTCCTCGGCCTCGACTCGCCGGCGCGGTTGGCCTACGAACTCGGCTATCCCGAGGAGCACCGCCGGACCTACGCGGTCGACGTCCCGCCGCTGTTCGCCAGCGAGCGCGACGACCCCGAGACCCAAGAGACGATTACGTCGACACTGCAGGATGCGATCCGGTTTACGCCCGGCAATACCCTGCTGTTTTTCCCGTCGTACTCGGAGGCCGACCGCTACTACGACCGCCTCGGCGGCAACAGCGTGCAGGACCACGGGCTCGGGACGCTGCTGCTCGATGAGTCCGGCACGCCGACCGAAGAACTTCGACAGCGGTTCGTCGACAGCGACGACGCGACCCTCCTGACCTCGCTGTGGGGAACCCTCGCCGAGGGGGTGAGCTTCGACGGCGACGACGCCCGGACGGTCGTGGTCGTCGGCGTACCGTATCCGCAGTTATCCGAGCGGATGGACGCGGTCCAGGACGCCTACAACCGCGCCTACAGCGACCAGCGGCGCACGCGGGATGCGGGCTGGGCCTACGCCGTCGAGATCCCGACAGTCCGCAAGACGCGGCAGGCACTCGGGCGAGTGATTCGCTCACCGGAGGATTTCGGGGTGCGAATACTCGCGGATCGGCGGTATACGAGCGCCGATATGGGCAAATACAGTGTTCGCGGGAGTTTCCCGGTCGAGGAGCGCGAGGAGTTGGTCGACATCGATCCGGGAAAGCTGAAGTTCGCCATGCTGAATTTCTATCAGGATCACGACGCCTACGACGGCGAACCGCCGCAGCCCTGATACCGGTTGGTGGAGACGGTTCCAGTAGCGAACTCACGGCTCAGTCGCCTGATAAGCTGTCGACGAGGTCTATAGCACGCGAAGCCGGTAGCCCGCGACGGCTGTCTCGTCGGTCACGCGGTCGGCCTCGACGGCGGCGTCGAGGAGTTCGTCGACGAACGCCTTGGGCACCTCGACGCTGATGAAATCGGTTCCCTCGCGGGCCGTGGTGAGGCGGGCCATCGTTCGGCTGGTGCCATCGTCGTTGTAGATGCTGCCGACACGCTCGCCGTCACGGAGGAATCGGAGGGTCACGTCGGTCGGCTCGACCGCGTCGAAGTTCACCTCGAAGACCCGATCGTCGCTTTCGACTCGTGCGAGCATGCGTCCGTCCTGTTCGGTGACGAGATGCTTCATACGTTGAGTAGGGGTTCGAATCGTATAAATCGGAGTTCGGTCACTCCCGGCGGTATGTCGACCACTCCGGGGGCGAAGCACACAGCCAGCGTTAGGACAGCGTTCGCGTGCGTTCGTAGATTGACCCAGATGGGGCAGGGGTGTGGAAGGAGCTGGCGATCAGCGAGGCCCAACTCGACGAGGGTGAGGCCGTCTCAAGCGAGGCGATCCGAGACCAGTATGGGACCGACGACGAGTGACGAGTGGGACCGGGCGTTTTCGCCACGAGCCGAAACACAGTTATCACAGTTGGGGAGTGACATCCAACAGCGGATCATCGA
>JAWOEO010000341.1:0-2873 GCA_046482755.1 Halohasta sp.
GATCCTCTGGGGCCGGTTTCTCGTCCTCACTGTCCTCTTCGGGCTGGCGATGGAGGCGCTGGTGGTGCTGCTGTCGGTCGCCGCCCGATCGGTGCGGGCGGAGGTCGTGCTGGCGACCGGCGGCGTGCTGCTGGCCGCCGCGGGTGGCCAGCACGACCGCCGCCCGCACCGATCGGGCGGCGACCGACAGCAGCACCACCAGCGCCTCCATCGCCAGCCCGAAGAGGACAGTGAGGACGAGAAACCGGCCCCAGAGGATCGGCGAGTCGACGCCGGCGTGGGTGGCATACACGGTGGTATCGGGGCCGGCGGCGACGGCGATCACCACCCCCGACAGCAGCAAACTCCCTGCCAGCACCGCCGAAAGCAGCGCCGCCCGGCCGACGTAGATGGCCGTCACGTACACCCACGCGGGGACGTTGTAGGTTTCGAGGACCGCGAGTTCGCCGCGTTCGAGATCGTCGACGACGCTCCGGTAGCCGACCGCAACGGCCGCCAGCGGTACCACGAGTTCCAGCGGCAACAGCAGGTCGACGACCGCCGGCAGGTAGCCGGTCTGGCCGCCGCCACCGCCGGCGACGAACGCGACCACCAGCCCCGCGAGGCCGACCGCCAGCAGGGCGTACACCCGCGTCCGGACGACGGTTCGGAGTTCGCGGGCCACCAGCGCGTTGAACTGTGCGACCGCGCCGGTCATGCCTCGACCTCCCGGCGGGCGGCGGGCTCCCGGATGACTGATTCGTAGACCTCCCACAGCGTCTCGGAGTTGGTCGACTCCGCGAGGTCGGCGGGCGAGCCGCTGACGATGACCGACCCGCGGTTGAGGAAGACCACCCGGTCGGCAAAGCGGTCGACGAGCGAGAGGTCGTGGGAGCTGACAAGCACCGCGGTTCCGGCCGCCGCCTGCTCGGCGAGGATCTCGAAGGCGTTGGCGGCCATGCTGGGGTCGAGCCCGCTGGCCGGCTCGTCGAAGACGACCACCGGCGGCTCGCCGACGAGCGACTGGGCGATCCCCAGCAGGCGGCGCATCCCACCCGAGAGCGCCTCGACCCGGCGGTCGGCGGCGTCCGCGAGGCCGACCCGCCGGAGGGCCGCCTCGGTCTCGGCGGGCTCGTCTAACAGCCCGGCGTAGAAGGCGACCGTCTCGGCGGCGGTGAACTGCGGCCGGAACGACGGCTGCTGGGGGAGGTAGCCGATGGGGCGGTCGACCTCGGGGCCCGTGTATCGAACCTCCCCCACAGTTGGCGAGAGATGGCCCAGCAGAATCCGCAGCAGCGTGGTCTTGCCGGTGCCGTTGGGGCCGACGATGGCCGTGACCGCGCCGGGGTCGACCGCGACGTCGACGCCCTCCAACACCGAGAGATCGCCGTACTCGTGGCCGATATCCTCGCCGACGAGGATCGGATCGGTGGTCATGGCTGGGCCTCGCTACTGGTGGTCGGTGTTGGATCGGCTGTGGCGGTCATGGTCTCGTTTGCTGGGAGGGCATCCAGCCCATCGTCGACGACCCGCTCCGAAAGCCGGAGCCGGTCGGGGTTCTGGGGGTCAGTCTGCGGGTGGGGGTCGATGACGCTGCCGGAGCGGAGGCCGGGTGTCGACCCCTGAAGCGCCCGCAGGCCCTGTTTGACGGGGGATTCGGCAACCGTCCGGCGGGCGGTCGACCGGTGGAGTTGGCCGTCGACCGAGTCGGTCGGGACGTAGGCGCGGTCGTAGGTGCCGTCGGCGGCCTCGCCGTAGGCCCCCTGCCAGTAGTTGCCGTGGCCGTCGTGGGCCCAGACCCGCAGCGGGCCGGCGCTGGCTCCGGCGTGGTGGTCGTTGTCGACGTAGTCGTTCTTCCAGACGCGGCTCGTGGCCAACACCGACCCGGTTCGCATCCCGTAGGTGTTGTTCCGGACGACGTTGTGCTCGTACAGCGAGCCGACGGCGGTGGTCGTGATCCCCACCCGACTGTCGACGGCGATGTTGTCGGCGATATAGGAGTCCGAGCCGCTGGTCGAGATCCCGTTTGAGGTGTTGGCGACGACGTTGTCGACGATGGCGTTCCGGGCGGGATCGGTCATAATCGTGATGCCGCCGAACTCCTGGCCGGCAAAGCGGCTGTCGGCGATCAGCGCGTCGGAGGTGTGCATCAGGTGGACGCCGTAGCGGTTCTCGCGGAAGGTGTTGTTCCGGATCACGGTTTCGGGCGAGCGGTGGAGGTAGATCCCATCCCGGCCGTCCTGGAAGGTCGAGTCCTCGACGACGACCGACGACCGCATCGCCATCACGCCCATGAAGCCGTCGTTCCATGTCGGGGTGCCGGTCACCGAGAGATTGCTGACGACCGCCTCCGGACTATCGCGCAACAGCACGCCGTTGGCGGGCGTCGACGGTACCGTCACGTCCGTGACGTGGACGCCGGGGGCGTCGACTGCCGCGATCGCCGCGTCGCCGTGGCCGTAGCCGAGTTCGATGTTGGCGTCCCACTCGCCGTCGGTGACCGCGTCCTCGTCGCGGGTCTGGTTGCCGACCCCCGTCACCGTCAGCCCGACGATCCCGACATCCTCGGCGGTGACACGAACCACCGAGCCGGTGTCATTGCCGGCGATCGTCGCTCCCGGTCCGCGGAGGGTGATCGGGCGGTCGACGTCGATCGGCCCCTCGTAGCGGCCGGGCCGCAGGTGGACGGTCGAGCCGTTCGGTGCGGCGTCGACCGCTTCCTGCACCGAGTCGCCCGGCGCGAGTTCGGCCTGCACCGGGCGGTCGTGGAGGGCGTGATCGGCGTCGACGCGGGCGTCGGCGGCCGCCCGCTTGTCGTCGACGCTGTCGCGGACGATCGCGGCGTCGTCGGTCTCGACCGGCCGGTCGGCCAGCGCGTCCCACGAGAGCACCGT
>JAWOEO010000360.1:0-9232 GCA_046482755.1 Halohasta sp.
AGAGGCCACGGAGACCGACAGCCACCGACTCGTGGATTGCCTCCCGATTAGCGGCAAGGAGATAATCTAGTTATATCAATAAGTTATATCACGATGGGAGTCGACTGCTGAGCCATGTCAGGGAGCCAGCGGCTTCTCGAAGCCGGAGCCGACATCTGGGCGGCACAGAAAGCCCATCCGTTCGTGACCGAACTCGCCGACGGGAGCCTCGACGAGGCGGCGTTCGAACACTGGATCAGACAGGACTACCGGTATCTACAGGACTACGCCCGGCTGTTCGCCATTGCGGGTCCCAAAGCCCGCGACGAGGAGACGATGACCGAACTGCTGGGGATCGCTCACGGCGTTCTCGAGATGGAGATGGACCTCCACCGGTCGTTCGCGGCCGACTACGGCATCTCGCGGGCCGACCTCGAAGCCACCGAGAAGGCTCCGACCTGTGTCGCCTACACCAATTTTCTGCTACGGACGGCCTACGAGGGGAGCCTCGCCGAGATCGCCGCCGCGCTCTACCCCTGTATGCAGGGCTACCTCGATGTCGCCGACCACATGGCCGAGTTGGCCGACGGCGACCACCGATATATGCCGTTTATCGAGCTCTATACGAGCGACGAGTTCCGCGCGGAAGTCGACTGGTGCCGCGGGTTCGTCGACCGCTGTTGGGACGCCTTTCCCGGCGACCACGAGGCGATGGAGGCGGCGTTCCGCACCAGCGCGAAACTCGAATACCGCTTCTGGGAGATGGCCTACACCCAAGAGGGGTGGGACCTGTGAGCGAGGACTCGACGGCCACCGAGGCGGCCGATAGCTACGACGACTACGCCGCCGCGGTCGACGAGTCGCGGTTCACCGACTGGCTGCGGGAGCGCTCCGAGCCGGCGTGGACCGAGGCCACCACCCACTGGTTCACACGGCAGTTGGGCGCTGGCACGCTTGATGAGGCCGTGTTGGCCCGGTATCTCGTACAGGACTACGCCTTCGTCGACACGCTCGTCGGCGTCTTCGCCCACGCCGTCGCCGAGGCCCCGTCGATGGCCGACAAGCGACGGCTGATCGAGTTCCTCGATGTCGTCACCGACGAGGAAAACGACTACTTCGAGCGGTCGTTCGACGCCCTTGCGGTCCCCGAAACGGACCGAACCGAGCCCGACCTGACCGCGACGACCGAGGCGATGGTCGACCTGCTGGAGGCGGCGGCCAACCGCGGCGGCTACGCCGAGACGCTGGCTGTGCTCGTCCCCGCCGAGTGGGTGTACCTGACGTGGGCGACTGCCGAGGCCGACGACCGACCCGAGGCCTTCTACTTCGCCGAGTGGATCGACCTCCACGCGAATCCGGCGTTCGTCGACTTCGTGAACTGGCTCCGCGAGCAGTTGGACGCAGTCGGCCCGACGCTCCCCGCTCGCCAGCAGGCCCGCGTCGCCCGACTGTTCGAGCGCACCGTCCGACTGGAGGCCGCGTTCTTTGAGGCGGCCGACGACGCCTGATCAGTCGACCAGCGTGCCGTCGGCGATCTCGGCGGCCAGCGCGGCGGGATCCAGCGAGTCGACCGTCCCGCGGGCGACGACTGGGGGGTGGGTGTCCTCGCGGTCGCCGACGGCGATCTTCGGATACGCCGACTCGTGGAACCCCTCGACGAGGACGAAGTCGTAGCCCTCCGCCCGCAGGGAGTCGACCGTCGATTCCAGCAGCGCCGTCTCGCTGCTCGCCGCCGCTTTCCCGCCCGGCGTGATTTGAAACGACAGCGAGGGCGTCAGACCGACGACGGTGTCCGCGCCGGCCTCGCGGTGCCGGTGGGTGTCCTTGCCGGGGGTGTCGACCTCGATGTCGTGGTGGATCGATTTGACCGTCGCCACCCGACCGTAGTCGCCGAGTTGGTCGACCAGCGCCTCCATCAGCGTGGTCTTGCCGCTGTCGCTCGGCCCGACCAGACAGACTGTGTGCATAGGGAGGGATTCGTCCTCCGGATCAAAACGTTCCCGGAGACGCCGCCGAACCGGGCCCGATTGCCGTAGTAGTTGGAATATTGATAATTTGTTGTCGGTATCAAATCCGCCGTCGGGGCTGGCTCGGCGGGACGAACCGTCCCTTGTGAGTACTACAACTGATAATTTGAGACCGAGGTTTAATTGCCGAACCGGAAAAGGGGTGGACAGAGTACATGAGTAGCCGGGATACTGCCGCCGACCGGCCACAGCCACAACGGCAGATCGTGGTCTACGAGACATCGAGTGCCCCGCACACAGAACTCGGCTCCCGGCTCGATGCGACACTCACAGACACGACCGTCCGGACCGCCTCCGATCCGGTCGGCCTCGTGTCAGCCCTCACGGAGCCGATGCCCGACTGTCTCGTCTGCCACTACGGGGCCAACCCACCCGCCCCGACCGATCCGGCCGCGGAGCTCCTCGCAGAGCTCCCCGGACTCCCCCGCGTGGCCTACGTCGAGTCGGCCGAGTTGCTGACAACGGCCCACGACCGCGGCTGTCCCGCAGTCCACGTCCGGCGCGAGCGCGACGATGCCGCCGTCTTCGGCGAACGGATCCGCGCAGAGATCCGGGCGGCCGATGCCGACACCGAGCCGCCGGAACTCGCCGCAGCGGTCGTCGACCCCGCCGGTCGACCCCAACGGACCGCCGGCGACGCCCCCACCCCCGCTCCGGCCGAGGACTCCGCTCCGCTGTGGGAGCTCCCGTCGACGCCCGCCGAGGAGTCCGTCGCCGGCGCGATCGACCGCCTCCGTGCGGACCCCAGCGAGCCCGTCGTCGAAACGACCGCCGACGGCCGCCTCGTCGTCGCCCCCGCCGCCGGGGTCGACGCGGAGCTCCCGCCGGATCGCATCGCCGTCGTCTGGACGTCTCGACCCCAGACCGACGCCGTGGTCGACGAGGTCGAGCGCTACGAGGGGATCTTAGAGACGGTCTCTGACGGCGTTTACGCGCTCGATCCCGCCGGCCGATTCACCTACGTCAACCGCGGACTGGCGGATCTCACCGGCTACAGCCGGTCGGAACTGCTCGGCTCGCACGTCAGCATCTTCAAAAGCGACCGGACGGTCGACCGCGCCGAGCGGGCGCTCCGCGAGGAGATCCGTCGCGTGCGCGAGGATCCGCCCGCCGAGGCCGAGCTGTCCTTGGATCTGGAGATCGAGACGGCCGACGGCCGGACGATCCCCTGTACGGACCACATCGCCCTCCTGCGGTTCGACGAGGAGTTCCGTGGCAGCGTCGGGACGCTCCGGGACATCAGCGCCCAACAGGAACGCGAACGAACCCTCAGCGGGCTGCTGACGGTGACCCGAGCGCTGATGGTCGCCGAAACCACCGGCGAGGTCGCCGATCTGGTCGTCGAGGCGGTCTCGGAGGTGCTCGGCTACGACCGGGCGATCGTCCACCTCTTCGACGAGGATGTCGGGGCGCTCCACCCCGAGGCGGCGACCGAGGTCGTCGACCGCGAGGTCGAGACCCTCCAGACGGCCGTCCCCGGTGAGGGGCCGATCGGTTCGGTCTTCGAATCGGGGACGGCCGACGTCTACGATCCGGCCGACGCGGCGGGATCGGCCTACCGGGATACCGAGGCGCTGTTGTGTGTTCCCCTCGGCGAGTACGGGACGCTGACCGTCGGGGCCGAAGACGGCGGCTTCTCGGAGTCCGACCGCCAACTGGTCCAGTTGTTGACTGCCAACGCCGAGGAGGCGCTCAACCGGACCCAGCGACGACAGACGCTGCGGCGCTACGAGATGATCCTCGAATCCGTCCAGGAGATGATGTGTGTGGTCGACTCGGCGGGGCGGGTCAAACTGCTGACCGATCCGCTGGCCCGCCGGCTCGAGGCCGACCGGTCGACGATCGCCGAACGGGGGCTGGGAGCGTTCCTTGCCGACACCGACTCGGAGCTCGATGCCGGCCCGCTGGCCGACCTCTTCGACCGGACCGCCGGCGACGTCACGTTCACCGATTCGCTGCTGGTCGGCGACGAGGCGGTCCCCGTCAGCGTCGAGGCCTCGACGCTCCCCCACGTCGAGGGCCGGCCCGAGGCGGTGGTGACGATCCACGACATCTCGGATCTCGTCTCGGCCAAGGAGGCCGCCGCCGCCGAGCGCGAGCGGTTCACGTATCTGTTCGAGAACCTCACCGACCCCGTAGACGAGATCCGGCTCGACGACGACGGCGCGAGCGTCGAGGGCGTCAACAGTGCCTTCCGGTCGCTGTTCGGCGACGCGGTCGACGAGACCGCGACCGAGGCCGCCCCGATCGCCGTCGACGACGACCGGGTCGTCGAAAACGGGATTCCCCAGCCGGCCGACGGCCTCCGGGAGGACGGCGAGTGGGAGCTGAAACTCACCACGACCGAGGGGACGAAATACTTCCTCTACCGGAGCGTGAGCTACGACCTCGGGGACGTCCCCGGCGGCTTCGAGATCTACACCGACATCACGGCGCTCAAACAGCGGGAGATCCAACTGCAAGTGCTCCACCGGCTGCTCCGGCACAACCTCCGGAACGACCTCAACGTGATCGAGGGGTTCGCCGAACTGCTGGCGGCCGAACTCGACGACGAGCGCCACCAGGAGTTCGCCGACCGGATCCGATCGAACGCCACCCAACTGGCCGAACTCAGCGAGACCGCCAACACCATCGAGTCGGTCGTCGGCCACCGTGAACTCGACCGCCGCCCGGTCGACCTCGGCGAGCTCGTCGCCGGCACCGTCAAGGCCTGCGCGACGACCTACGGCGAGGCCGACGTCTCGATCGGCGAGCTCCCTTCGGTCACCGTCGCGGCCGGCCCGCCGCTGGAAACGGCGATCGCCGAATTGGTCGACAACGCGATCGAACACAACCACCGTGAGACGCCGGCGGTGTCGGTCGAGATCGAAGCCGACGACGACACCGCGACGGTCACGATCAGCGACAACGGCCCCGGCATCCCGCCGGCGGAGTGGGCGGTCGTCACCGGCGACACCGAGATCTCACAGCTCGAACACGGCAGCGGGCTCGGCCTATGGCTGGTCCGGTGGGTCACCGAGGGGTACGGCGGCGAACTCGCTTACCACGAACGCGAGGGCGGCAGCACGATCTCGATCCGGCTTCCCGTGGTCCACGACTCGTAGCCCGCACGCGTCGTCTCACGGCGGCGTCGACACCCGTTCGAACCCACCCGAGCCGACGACCCAATATAAAAGTAGTCGGCGACTACTCAAAAGAAGTCGGAGAGCCCTGCCTGATCGTCGTCCGCTTCGGTAGCGGTGTCTGTGTCGTCGGGCTCGGCGTCGGTAGCAGTCTCGTCGACGGCTGTAGCATCGTCCTCGTTGCCGGGCTGTTCGGCGGCGTCGACTGCCGCCTCGTCCTCGTCGGTGGTCGATCCGGCGAACGCGCCGGCGGAATGGGCCTCGATCGCGTCCGCACGCGCTGTTTGGGCGTCCTCGACGATCGAGGCGACCTTGTTGGTCGACTCCCCACTGCCGGTAATCAACGAGACCTGTGATTCGTCGAGGTCGTAGGCCGCCGCCATGCGGACGGTCAACTCGCGCGGTTTGCAGTGGTGGGTCATCGCCGAGAGGAACGGGAGGATGGCCCGCCGGGCGATGGCGATGCTCGTCCCGCTCCGTTCGGCGATCTGCTGGCAGACCGCGTCGGCCGTGTTGTCGGAACTCGGCCAGAACTGCGGTCGACCGTAGCGGGTCCAGCCGCCCTTCGTGCCCTCGCGGGCGGCGGCGACGCCTGCGGCGGTGTTGTCGCCCGCATACCGCCAGTAGCTGTAGTTCTGGGTGGCCCGCACCCGGCCCAGCCACCGGTCGGCGTTGGCGAGGAAGTCGTAGGCGACGGCTGCCTCACCGGGCTCGTAGACGTCCAGCATGTTGTCCTCGATCCACTTGGTGAGGTCGTCGGGCGTCTCGTCGACGCTGTAGGAGGCCTGCAGTGCGTCTTGGGCCGACTCCTCCTTGAGAACGGCATCCAGGAAGGGGAAGATTCCCATCGAACTGTCGCGTTCGCCCGTGACGACGTCGGACTCCGTGATCGCATCGCGGCCCTCGGCGGCCGCTTGCAGGTCCTTGACCGCACCGCGGAGGTCGCCGCTGTTGGTCTCGGCGATGGCGTCGAGGGCTTCCTGTTCGTATTCGATGTCCTCGTGTCGACAGATGTCCCGGAGCGCGGGGACGATCGACCGCGCGCCGACGTCACGAAACTCGATCTCCTGGCAGGCGTTACGGAGGCCGCGGGACATCTCGTAGAACTCGTTGGCGATCAGCACGATGGGCTGGCCGGAGTTCTTTACCAACTCCGTGATCGCGGCCTTGCCGCCGCGGTCGTAGTTGCCGTGGATGTTGTCGGCCTCGTCGAGGACAACCAACTGTCGGCTGGCCGTATCGCCGCCGGCCGCGCCGCCGCCGCTCGCGCTCCCCGAGAGGGTGGCGTTCATCGCCGCCCGGCCGGCGAACCGCTCGATCACGTCGGCGGTCCGCTGGTCGGAGGCGTTGAGTTCGACCGTCTCCCACCCCATGTCGTTGGCCAGCGCGTGGGCCGCGGAGGTCTTGCCGACCCCCGGCGAGCCGTGGAGGACGACCGCCTCGCGGTGGTCGTCCCACGAGTCGGCCCACTCACGGAGGGCATCGCGGGCCTTGTTGTTGCCCCGCAGTTCCGAGAGGCTTCGGGGACGATAGGTTTCGGTCCAATCGACCATTACCGGCATATGGTCGGTCCGGTGCTTAGGGGTTGCGAAGCCGTCGACATCGCCGCATCCCCCACATATCTATCAGTAACAGTGTATCTATCGGTAGTTTCATTCGGCTCACAGTTGAACAGTCGGTTATGTCACGGGTCAACTCGACCACGCTTGCTGACGAGGACATCGAGTCGCTGCTCGGCACCGGCGGCGTCGGCGTGATCTCCTTTGCCGACGACGACGAGCCGTACTCGATCCCGATCTCCTATGGCTACGACAGTAGCGCCCGGAACTTCTACGTCCGGTTCGGTTTCGCCCCCGAGAGCGACAAGCGACGGTTCGTCGACGACGGGTCGACGGCCTCGTTGGTGGTGATGGCCGAGGCGATCGACGGCTGGCAGAGCGTCGTCGCCCGTGGCCCGCTTCGGGAGGTCACCGAGATGGCGATCGACTCACACGCCGCCGAGAGCGTTCGGAAGATCAACATCCCCTTTGTGACGATCTACGACAAACGCGCCAGCGAACTGGAGTTCGAACTCTACCGGCTCGACCCCGAGTCGGTCACCGGCCGACGCGAGCGGTAGCCTCGACAGCTGTCGACTCCGGGGTTCGACAACCTTTTTCGCCGACCATCCCGAACCGCCGGTATGCAGCCGACACAGCGAGGCAGCCGATGACATCGTCGACCCGCGAGGATCTCGCCCATCGGATCGCCGGCGAGATCACCCTCAGTGAGGACCCCGGTGCGACCCTCCGGAAGTGGCGGACCGACTTCGAGGTCTCCCAGACCGATCTCGCCGACCGGATGGACGTCTCCTCGTCGGTGATCTCCGACTACGAGAGCGGCCGCCGCGAGAGCCCCGGCATCGGGATCGTTCGGCGGCTGGTCACCGCGCTGCTGGACGTCGACGAGGCCCGCGGTGGGAGCCGGATCCGCCAGTACGGTCGGGTGCTGTCGGCGGGGTTCGAAAACGACATCGTCTACGATCTCCGGGAGTACTCGACGGCCCTTCCCATCGAGGAGCTCTACGAGGCGCTCGATGCGACCGAGATCGTCCGCGGGAACCGCGACTACGTCAACGGCCACACCGTCATCAACAGCATCCAGACGATCACCCGGCTCTCCAACGAGGAGTTCTACCGGCTCTACGGCCAGTCGACCGACCGCGGGCTCGTTTTCACCGACGTCACCCGCGGCGAGGGGCCGCTGGTCGCCATGCGCGTGGTCGCGCCGACGCCGAACGCCGTCATCTTGCATGGGATCGACGCCGACGAACTCTGGGAACACGCCGGCGCGCTGGCGCACGTCGACGGCTTCTCGCTAGCGACGTCGACGCGAGACCTCGACGACGCCCTTGAGGCCCTCCGAGAACTGGCCTGAAAACGAGTCGACGACTTACTCGACGTACTCGTATTTTCGCTCGTTCATCCGACCCCAGCCGGTGAAGACGAACTCCCCCTCCGGACTGGTGAACTCCTCGACGTCGACGCTGCCCTTGTCGTAGTTGTGGCTGTCGTGGACCGTCTCGTACTCCTCGAAGCTCAGGTCGTAGCGCGCCTCGAGTTGGGCGTCGACGTCGAGCCCTTCGATCTCCTCGCGCCAGCCCGGCTGGACCGTCTCGGCGTGGATCTCGGCCTGTGCGCCCGAGCCGTAGGAGCCGACCAGCAGCTTTTCGCCCGCGAGATCGCGGTCGTTCTCGGCGGCGTATTTGAGCGCAGCGATGCGGGCGATGTGGACCGAGCCGGTGTACCAGTTGCCGACGTGCCGGGAGATGCCGAGGGTGGGTTCGATGGCCTTGTCGTACCACGCGCGGTACTGGTCGGTCCCTTTGAGGTCGTCCATATAGTCGCGGATCGCGTTCTCGTAGCCGTCCCACGAAGTGTACTCGTCCCGACGGGGCTGTCGACCGATCTCGCCGGCGAGTTCGTCCTCGATCTCGGTGTCACGGCTCATGTGCCGGTAGCCGAGCAGGGCGGCCTTCCGAACCATCCCGGGGAACGGGGTGTGGAACGGGATGTAGGCGAAATCGTCGGGGTGCATGTCCCACGCCACGGATTCGAAGTCCTCGACGGCCTCGCGCATCCGGGAGAGGTAGACCTGCATCGACCGTTTGCCATCCACGGAGGGGAACTGCTGGTTGGGTTTGAGGAAGTCGGTCTCGTCCATGCTGCCGTAGCCCTGTTCGGTCGAAATCTCGACAAGATCGGGGTTCTCGTCGACCAACATGGCGACTGCACCCGCACCTTGCGTCGCCTCACCGGGGTCGCCGCGGGCATAGAGGGCGGTGTCGGTGGCGATCACGAGCGCGGCGCGGCCGCGATTGCGCCCGGCGCGGATCCAGTTGTAGGCGTCGTCGATCGACTGGGTGCCGGCGACGCAGGCGAACTTGCGTTCGCCCTTGTTGGCGTGCCGGAAATCGGCGTCGTAGTACTGTTCGAGACAGCCCGCGATGTACGTCGAAACCGGCTTCGAGTTGTCGAACGCCGACTCGGTGGCGACGTCGATCCGACCGATGTCGGCGGGCGTCAACCCTTTGCGCTCCATCAGGCGCTTGGCCGCGTTCGCGCC
>JAWOEO010000055.1:0-3167 GCA_046482755.1 Halohasta sp.
CATTCTGTAATTTTCGTCATACATATGTCTGGACAAGAAAAGGGCACGGCGCCACACACAATCACAATGGACCCGGAGGTCTTGCGAAATACGCTGCGCGCAATTGCCGTTGCCGACACCCAAATCGCAGCGTGGAGTGCGCAACGTGCAGAAGCGTGGCACACACTCTTCCCTGATGTTCGTGGAAGCGCTCCAGTGAAGTCGGCGAAACGCACGTTTTCGTCTTCGACTGCAGCTTCTTCATCTGCATCTGCTTCTGCATCTGGTGAGACGGTCGCAAAGCGCGCGCGCGCCGCTCCAAAGTTCAACCCGATGACAGAGCGTCTGTGGAAGTCGAACTTTGGCACCGTTGTTCAGTGGGTGCGCGACGGCAACACAGAGGCACCCCTTCTTTTTCAAGGTAATGGAAAGAACCTCGCCATGACAAGCGACCAAATGCGCGCCCTGACTGAACTGCGCGTAACGCAGTTGTTCATCGAAAGGTGCAAACTGACTACCTTTGCACCAGTCGTGGACGTGAACACCACGCTGCGCATTTTGACAAGCAGCATCAGGAGGGCACTCCCGAGCAGCGGGAACGCAAAGAGGACGATCCCGCTGGTCGTCAGCAGGGTCCACGAGAAGATATCCAGGTTCGACCAGTTCACACCCTCGCCGCGCATCGTGAAGATGGTCACGATGATGTTGACCGCCCCCATCACCGTGGCGAGGCCGCTAAGGTGCAAGCCAAGCAGCAGGAGATCCATCTGGGGGTTTTCGAGCGTCGTCGACAACGGGACGTACATCGTCCAGCCACTGGCCGGCGGTTCGAGGATCAACAACACGGGAATGTCGATACCGAACGACAGCAACATCTTCCCCAGCACCTCGGTGAGCAGCCCGGCCCGCGCCAACAGGAAGGCCATCGGGATGAGCCAGAAGGCGATGGCGTTGATCCGTGGAAAGGCCATGTCCTCGGCGTCCAGCAGGATCGGGATGAAGTAGTTGGCGAAGCCGAAAAAGACCGGTGTGACAAAGAAAAACAGCATCGTCAGCCCGTGCATCGTGAAGACGGCGTTGTAGGTCTGGGGATCCCAGATGGTCGGGTCCGCCGTGAACAGTTCGGCCCGCATCATCATCCCGTCTGTCGCTCCCCACGTCCCGGCGGCGATCCCGAAGAGGATGTAGAGGATCCCGATATCCTTGTGGTCGACGGTCGTCAGCCAGCGGACGATGCCGCCCGGTTTGTGTTCGAACCCGCGCCACCGACCGGGCAGGTAGGCCCCGACGCCGCCGTCCGAGACGAGCCGGGCGTCGGGCGGCTCGGCGGCCGCGCGCCGGGCCAGCAGCACCGCGGCCACGACGAACGCGCCCGCAAAGAGGGCGACGGACGCGAGGGCTATCCGCACGGCCGATCACTCCCGGCATCCTGTGAACACATATCACAGTCCTACCGGCTCGGGGCTGTTAGCTGTGTTTGGGAGTTGTCAGGAAGGTCAGTCGACCTGATAGCCATCGTGGTCGGCGACTCACGGCGCGTTGCGGTCGACCTCGGCCTCGGGGCGGTCGGCAGCCGAGCCGGCGGCGTCGCCGAATCGGTCGTACAACGCCCCCAGCAGGAAGCCGTAGGCGAGGTGGGCGGCGATAGTGAAGCCGGCGAACACCGCCAACAGCGGGCCGGTGATGTCGCCGCGGCCGAGGACGAAAAACGCGATCCAGAGGGCAGCACCGAGGGCCATTCCGTTCGAAGGCGGGTCGTCGAACGGCATCGAGGGCTCGATGGCGACGAACAAAAGCGGCCAGATCACCGTCCCGACGAACGCGAAGGTGAGGAAGCCGACGGTGGTGTTGCCGGGCAGTCCGACGTAGCGGGCGACCGCATCGAAGGCGCGGATCTGCTCGCGGGTCTCGACCTCTAACATCAAAAACAGCAGCGACATCACCGAGATCCCGGTCGCGCCGCCGAGGATCCCGCCCGTGATCCGGTTCACGCCGACTCACCCTGTGTCATACCCCAGTTCAGCACCGCAGCCGGCATAAAACTCGGTTTGCGTCGGTTACGGTGAGAGTCGACATACCCAACCAGTATTGCGGTCGGCGACCGGCACGACGGGTGGGTACCACGGTAGCGGCAGCCCACCAGCCCGGTAGTGGTGTCGGCGTAGTACCCTGCCACACCGACGAGACGCCATAGAGACCGGACGCAACAGCCCGCCCAAGCGTTCCGCCTCGCCGACGTCGACAGTACATAACGATATATTATAATATTTAATCCTGAACTTCATCGAACACTTATTAGAGAGATGTACCAATCAGTCGACTGCAGGAAGTGATAATCATGTCAAACCAACCCGCAGAACGGACCCTCCAATCGGAGCTCCTCGGACGTGAAATACGGTTCAACTACTCGGAGACGTGGCTGGGCTACTCGATGCTCGGACTCCGGGTCGTCATGGCGTGGGTGTTCCTCCAGGCTGGACTCGAAAAACTCCTCGAAGGCGGCATCGGCGAGCCGCTGGCGTGGTCGTCGGTCGGCTTCCTCCAGAACGCCATCGCGGACGCCAACCCGCTGCAGGGCGTGTTCCTGTTTTTTGCGGAGTACGGTGCCATCATCGACCCACTGGTGGTCTTCGGCCAGATCCTCATCGGCCTCGCGCTGCTGTTCGGGGCCGCCTTCCGTTTTGCGGCGATGATGGGGGCCTTCCAGATGTTCTTCTTCTGGACGGCCGCTTGGCAGGGCGGGCTGGCCGCCGGGTTTCCGGTCGACCACGGCTACTTCGTCGATAGCTCGCTGGTCTACCTGCTGTTGCTGTTCGGTCTCGGCGCGTGGGGTGCCGGCCGCATCCTCGGTGTCGACGGCGTCGTCGAAGAGACGGCCGTCGTCAAACAGAACCCGTGGCTGCGATTCTTCCTCGGCTAACTCCCCGCGTCCGTTTTTCAGCGACGAGGGGACCTCTCGGTGCAATTAAATCCGACAACGGTCGAACCGTAGGTATGAACAGAGAGTACGCTCCATACACTCCACCCGTCGCGCTCACTATCGCCGGCAGCGATTCGGGCGGCGGCGCGGGCATCCAAGCCGACCTCAAGACGATGGAGGCCCACGACGCCTTCGGGACCTCGGTGGTCACCGCGACGACCGCCCAGAACACCGCCGGCGTCCACGATGTCCACGTCCTCCCCACGGA
>JAWOEO010000254.1:0-4585 GCA_046482755.1 Halohasta sp.
GAAGGCCACGGCGCTGGCGGTCTGGTCGGCCTGATACTCGTCGTTGCCCGCGCCCTCGACGCGGCTGTGGGCCCACCCCGGCGCAAGCGAGCCGTCGACGGCCCACGCCCGGTGGGACCACGAGCCGTCGTCCTGTTGGGTCCCACAGAAGAACTCGGCGGTGGTCTCGATGTCCCGCTGGAGATCGAGATCCAGCAGGCCGTCGGCCGCCAGCAGGTTGCGGCCGGTTTCGGCCTCGTCGCGGAACCACGTGTAGCCGTAGCCGCCCGAATGGCTGTAGAAGGGATCGAACTCCGGGGCGGCGATGTGGGCCCCGGTCGGTGCGGTCAACAGCGACAGCGCCCGGAGATCCGAGCGGACGACCGCCCCGTTGGGGGCCGAATCCGGCACTATGACCTCGGCGCGCTCCAGCCCGGCATCCCGAATGTCGTCGGCCGTCCGGTGGGCCTCCGCACAGCGCCGGATGTCGGCCAGCGCGTCTTCGCGCCCCAGCGTATCGTGGTCCGACAACTGGGTGACCAGCGTCGTTCGGGCGGCCCGCCCGCTCTGCTTGAGCGGTGCGTTGACCACCACGTCGCCGCTGAGGTGGGTGTCCTCGAAGCGGTCGATCACGGCGTCCCGCGGGAAGTCGAAGGCGTCCTCCGAGAGGATCTCCTCGAACCGTTCGGGGATCTGGCCCCGGACGTCAGTGATGCCGTTGGATGCAGTGACGTAGTCGTGTTCGGCGCGGTGGAACACCTCGACGGTCTTGGTGTCGTCGGGACCGACGTCCTCGTGGATGAGTCGACCGACCTGCGTCTCCCTGCCCTCGGGGGCGAACGTCAGAAACGCCGTCAGTTCGGCGTCGGCGGGGATCGCCCCGCGGAGTTCGACGTGGGTGAGGTGGGCCCGCCCCAGCGTGAGGTCGTACTGGTGGACCGTGAACCCCCGGGCGTCGTACTCGGTTTCGACCACGTTCGTCTCGCGGTAGTAGTGCTGCCGGACGGTCGAAAACTCGTCGAACCACCGGGTGCCGTCGGCGGTTTCGATGCCCAGTCGTGACCGATCGATGCCGTAGAGTCCGGAAAGCGCCGACGAATAGTCGCGGAGACTGCCTTCGGGATCGACGTAGACGAGTCGATCGCCGTGGGCCGAAAACGCGCCGTCGGTGGTCCGACACTCCTCGGGAAAGCGTCGACCCCTATGGCGCTTGTACTGGTTCAGCGCAGTGCGAAGTCGCATGTACCCCCTGATTGGGGGTCTACAACAAAGTATTGGCGGCTCGAAGTTCACGATCTATAATCAATTCGTATGAAGGTTCCGCTCGAATTCGGCGGTCGCGCCGGCCGGTCGACTCATAAAACACCATCGAACTGTCCTAGATAATAGGGAAAAACCGAAGCAACATTCGCTCTATCTGTATTTTCCAAATACATAAGACCAAAGTGAGGGAGTGTTTTTAGTATGGATATGGACCACCCAGGACCACCGCAGTTCCTCGCGGTTGGCGACAGCCTGCAGCTGGCTCCGCGGGACCCCGATCCCGACGCCGACTACGAGTGGACGATCAGCGAAGCACCGCTTGCGAGCGAAGCCGAGGTCGGCGACGACGCCGTCGAGGCGTTCGTCCCCGACGTCCCCGGCCGCTACACCGCGACGCTCCGGACGCCCTCCGACCGGTTCGATCTCACGATCCGCGTCTTCCCGAGCGACCGTCGACCGACCGGCGAAGGCTCCGGCGCGGGCCGCAGCGGCTACAGCGGCATGAGCGGCTACAGCGGTCAGAGCGGGTCGGCACGGACGTTCCAGAGCGGTCGCGTCAGCGGCTCGGGCTCCGGTTCGGGCGCGCTCGGCGACTCGGCCGGCGAGGGACAGGGTCGACCGCGGGTCCGGCTCGATGCCGAGATCGAGGGCGAGGAGGCCGTCGTCCGCGCGACGCCGACGCCGCACCCCGACTCGACGCGCGATCCCGACGAGCTCGACGTCGAGTTCCTGCTGGACGACCGCGACGGCGTCACCGAAAGCGACGTCACGATCGACGACCGCGAGCTCCGGATCCCGCTTGAGGCCATCGATGAGCGAGTTCGGGTTCACGCGGTCGCCATCGGCGAGAGCTACTCCGTCGCCGACAGCGTCACCGTCGACCGGTTGACCACCGACGAGGAACTCGTCACCGACGGCGGCGTCGCCACCACCGGCCAGTTCGCCGTCGAGCGCCCCAACGACCCGCCGGCGTGGGGCACCGACGTCACGCTCTACGAGATCTACGTCCGGGGGTACGCCGCGGACGACGAGGAGGCCGACACCACCTTCGAGGCGCTCGAAAACCGCCTCGACTACATGGAGGAACTCGGCGTCGACTGTCTGTGGCTGACGCCCGTCCTCCAGCACGACGGCGCACCCCACGGCTACAACATCACGGATTTCTTCTCGATCGCCGACGATCTCGGCGACCGCGAGGCCTACGAGTCGTTCGTCGACGCGGCCCACGAGCGCGGTATGTCGGTGCTGTTCGACCTCGTGATGAACCACTCCGCGCGAGATCACCCATACTTCCAGGACGCCTACCAGAACCCCGACTCGGAGTACTACGACTGGTACGAGTGGCAGGACAACGGCGAGCCGGGCACCTACTTCGGCTGGGAGTACATCGCCAACTTCGATTTCACCAACCTCGAAGTCCGCGAACACCTGCTTGAGGCGGTCGACGAGTGGGCCGAAATCGCCGACGGCTTCCGGTGTGACATGGCGTGGGCCGTCCCCGAATCCTTCTGGAAGGAGATGCGCGAGCGGCTCAAATCCAAAGACCCCGAGTTCCTGCTGCTCGACGAGACGATCCCGTACATCGCCGATTTCCACGAGGGGATGTTCGATATCCACTTCGACACCACCCTCTATTTCACCCTTCGACAGGTGGGGACGGGTAATCAGCCCGCCGAGTCGATCCTCGATGCTGTCGAGGGGCGCAAGCGCTCGGCGTTCCCGGATCACGCCGCCTTCATGCTCTACATGGAGAACCACGACGAGACGCGCTACATCGTCGAATGTGGCGACGCCGCGACCAAGGCTGCCGCGGGCGCGCTGTTCACCCTGCCGGGGATTCCGATGCTGTACGGCGGCCAAGAGTTGGGTCAGCGTGGTCGACGCGACCATCTCGCGTGGGATCACGCCCGCGAGGAGATCCGCGAGCATTACGACGACCTCATCGAACTCAAGGAGCACCACCCCGCCCTCGGCGAGAACGGTGATCTCGAACGGATCGAATACGACGCCGACGACGCCGACAAGGTCGTCGCCTTCGGCCGCAAGGGCGAGGACACCGAGTACGTCGTCTTGCTCAACTTCGGCGAGGGGACCGAGACGGTCGGCATCGACAAAACCGTCGACGCGACCGATCTCGTCTCCGGCGACTCAATCGCCGCCGAAGACGGATTGACCGTCGAGGACGTCGCGGTCGTCGAAGTCGACGAGTAACGCTGGAAACAGTTCCACCGTTCGACCGCTTGTGGTCGACACGGTTTTTTGCCCGTAACTGCGCTGGCGAATCAAACAGAGAAAAACCGCCCAATCCGATCAGCTACTACTCGTCGAGTCGTCGACGGAATTCGGCCAAATCGTAGGTGTTCTCGCCTTTCGGGACGATCCCGACGACAGTCATTTCGTCATCGCTGAGTTCGTATATGACACGGTAGCCCGCGTTACCGACGCGCTCGCGGTAGAAGTTGTACCGGTCGGAGCCTGTGAGATACACCAAATGCTGCTGTGGAATACGACCCCACTGGATCTTTTCGGACCAGTCGTTGATTTTCCGGAGGATTCGCTCGGCGTGATCCGGGTTGTGCTGCTGAATCGCTGCGAGGTCGTCCCGAGCGCTCTGAAGAAGTGTGAGTGCCGATGGTGGCGTCGGCATCAGTCCTGTTCGAGGTCGATGCCGAGATCCTCGGCGACATCGGCCACCGACAGACGTGACTCCTGGTCGTCGAGTTCGTCGAGTCGGTCGGCAATGACGGCTCGCTCGTCGGGGAGCATGTCGTCTTCCGGCGGGTGGTCCGGTGTTTCGCCTTCGGCTGCCATACAGTCCGTGGGATGTGTATCTGTATAAGCCTTGTTGCGTGGGGGCCAAAGAGAACGATTCGTCTCGCTGCGCTTCGCGTCCAACTCCGCTCGAACACCCCGTCCGGAATCACTCACGAACGACCAGTAACTACATTACGGGGCTGTTAGTTATTATCAACAGTAGTTGTACTCAATATATCGGAGGCTCTTAAAAATGACCACGCCACAACTCCGCCCCCAGCCGACTGCTGACAGACTCGATTGGCAGGCCGAGATCGAGGCCGACCACGCTCCCTTCGAGGCCGCCCAACGGATCGCCCCGCATCTCGGCGCACACCCCCAGGACGACGGGACCGTCGAGGTCGGCTTCTGGACGCCCGCTATCGTCGACGCGGGGATTCCCGAATCCGATGTCTATCTCGAAGTGTTCACACCGACTGACGAGGTCGACCTCACTGCCGAAGAGACGATAGCCGAGTTCGAACGGCACCGCGTTCCGCTACGGCGCTGCGGCGAGTACCACTGGGGCGTCATCGAGGGGATGCAGGCC
>JAWOEO010000091.1:0-4520 GCA_046482755.1 Halohasta sp.
TTGCGGAACCAGTCGTCGGCCATGAAGACGAATTCGAGCGGTGCGGCCGGACACATGTGCGGACTGCCGATCACGCTGAGGACGAGGTGGCCCTCGGTGAACGACAACAGTTCGTCGCGGAGTGCCAGCGACCCCGCCTCACTGTAGTAGTCGTGGCCGCCCTCGGCGAGCCCCGGCACCTCGTCGGGGGCGAGCGTCGACCCCGTTGCGAGAACGAGGTGATCGTACTGGGTCGGCGAGACGCGCTCGCTCGTCGCCAGCTGTTTGGCCTCGATGTCGATCTCGGTGATTCGGTCCTGTCGGATCTCGATGCGGTTGTCGACCAGTTCCCGCAGCGGGCGTCGACCGTCTTCGGGCTCCCGCTTGCCGAAGGGGACATAGAGCCAGACCGGCTTGTAGACGTGGTCCGGCCCGTCGTTGATCAGCGTCACCTGTACATCCCCGGCGTCGATCTCCTCGTCGAGCCGTTCGGCGAGGTCGTTTGCCAGCACTGAGCCGCCCGTGCCGCCGCCGACGATGACGATCTCTTCGGTCATACTTTCTCCACGTAGATCTCGTGATGCTCGTCGCCCTCCTCGACTGCGACGAGGTCGTTGCCCGCCTCCTCGACCCACTCGGGAACGTCAGTCAGCGAGCGGTCGCTGTCGCTCAACAGCAGCACCACGTCGCCGGGGTCGACCCCGCGGATCGCACCGATGAGGTCCATCAGCGGTCCCGGACAGGCCGCCCCGCGTGCGTCGACTGTCTTCGCTGGCTCGATCTGTATCTCAGTCATTGGTACGATTAGAGAACCGTACCCGAAGGTATTAATATTGCGTATTTATTCCAATATAATGCTGTCGGAAAATCCGGTTAGCCGTCCGCTGTGGTCGGGCTTCGAGCGTCTCGTCGTGTGGGGCCGTCATCGTCGGCGCGACCGCTGGTCGAATGCTGGAGAGACCCCACACTACTATCCAACGCTTTTTGCCCGTCGCGGCCGTAATTCGGGTATGGAACCGAACGTTGGTGGCCTCGACCGAACTGCACGCCTCGTCGGCGGACTACTCGTCGCCCTCGTTGGGATCGTCTCGCTTGCTGGCCTCGGCCCGCTGGGGTCGACGGTCGGTGCTGGACTCGCGCTCGTCGGTGCGATCGTCTTCGGCACCGGTCTCACCCAGCAGTGTATGGCTTACCGACTGTTCGGCGTCAACACCTGCAAACGGTCCTAACCACGGCGACCGAGCGCGTAGCCGACCTCTTTTTTCGGTGTCAGTACGTGGTCGACCAGCGAGTCGTGTCCAGTCGGCTACAGCAGCCACAGCGCGCCGTAGCCGAGGACAAACGCGAGGGCAAACGAGCCGACCCACGCGCCGACGGTGAGGCCGATCTTCCGTCGACTGATCGCGTCGTTCCCCCCGACGGCGGCTCCCGCGCCGACGATCGCGCTGACCATGATCTGGTTGAACGAGACGGGGATTCCGTAGAGCACGGCGATCTGCGCCAGGACGAACGAGGGGAACAGCGCGGCGATCGACCGCCGCGGGCCGAGCGAGGCGTAGTCCTGAGAGACGGCCTTGATCATCCGGGAGGCCCCAGTCCAGGAGCCGACCAGTAGCCCCACGCCGCCGCCTGCGGCCAGCGCGGTGACGGTGAGCATCGTCTCCTCGACCAGCGGGACCAGCGGCCCGACCGCCAGCCCGACCTGACTCGCGCCCGCCGAAAAGGCGACCAGCCCGCCGAGGACGAGCAGGAAGCGCCGGAGGCCGCCCAACTCGTTGTGCGAGATGTCGACCCGGACAGCCAATCCGACGACAACCGCGGCGAGCAGCGAGACGCCGAGTTCACCGGCGACACCGGGCACAAACCGTTCGGCGGCGACCGTCGACACCGAGGCCAGCCGGTCGCCCGATGCGAGCAGCGCGAACTCGATGTTGACGACGATCGCGCCGACGGCAGCGGCGAGAATCGGGACGCTGTCGCGTTCGTCGACCGACTCACGCGGCAGGACGCTGGCGATCCCGTAGGCGACGCCACTCCCAACGAAGGGCGTCAACAGCCACATCGTCCCGATCTCGGTGTACTTCGCCCACGCGGGGTCGCCGCCGAGTGCGAGTCCTGCACCGATGACCGTTCCAGTCACTGTGAAGGCCGTCGCAATGGGGTAGCCGGTGACGATGCCGATCGCCATCAGCCCGGCGGCGGTCACTAGTACCACGATCACCGCAGCGGTCGGCAGGGTGAGGCCGACGACGAGGTCGCTGCCGACAGCCTCGGAAACGCTCGCGCCCTGTAGCGCCGCCCCTAAAAACCCCAACACGCCGACGACGAAGGCCGCTCGCATCACCGAGATGGCGTTCGCGCCAACGGCGGGAGCAAAGGGTGTCGCGCCGCTCGATCCAGCGCCGATGGCCCACGACATGAACGCACTCGCCACCAGTGCCGCCGCGAACGGGAGCCAGGCGTCGATCACTGGCCGGACTCCGCGACAGCGGCTGGGAGACGCTCGTAGACGGCTGCGTTCCACCGGAGCGCCTCGGTGGTGGTGTACTCGTCGACCGCGTGGACCGTGTCGGTCCCGAAGGCGAACTCGACGGTCGGGATTCCGGCGTGGCGAAACGTCTTGGCGTCGCCGCCGCCGGTCGCCGACCGCCGGTAGATGCGGTCGTCGGCGACGTCACCGGCAACAGCGGTGACGGCTTCGACCAGCGGGCTGTCGACCGGCTCGTAGCTGCCGACCGACCAGCGCACGTCGGCGACCGAGACCGTCGGGTGGGCGTCGAGACAGTCCCGAATGTCGGCGAGGACGGTCGCGGTGTCGACGCCCGCCGTCAGCCGGATGTCGAGTTCGGCCCGCGCCGCACTCGGAACGGTGTTGACGGCCTCGCCGCCCTCGATCGTGCCGAGGTTGATCGTCGGAAACTCGAAGAGGCTCTCGGCGGCCGACTGGCCCAGCGTCGGCTCGTAGTAGACTGCCGACTCCTCGATGATCGGCCGGAGCTCGTCGTCGACCGGTAGCTCCCGCAGCGAGAGCCGCCGCCGGAGGAACTCGATGGCCGCACAGAGCCGGTCGATGGCGTTTTTCCCCGCCATCGGGCGCGACCCGTGGGCGGCGACGCCCTCCGCCTCGAGAGTCAGCCAGATGCTCCCCCGATCGGCGACGGTGACCGAGTGTTGGCCCGCCGAACAGGTCGTCTCGCCGATCACACAGCCGTCGGGATCGAGGTTGTCGAGGACGTTGCTGTCGACGAGCGTCGAGACGCCCGCCGCGCCGCCGGTCTCCTCATCGCTGACGATTGCGAACGCCAGCGAGACCGGTGGCTCGCGGTCGGCTTCGGCGAATCGCTCGGCGGTATAGAGGATCGCCGCCAGCGGCCCTTTCATATCGGTCGCGCCGCGGCCGTAGAGCCGGTCGTCGACGCGCTCGCCGAGTGGGTCGTGATCCCATTCGGCGGCGTCGAAGGGGACGGTGTCCATGTGGCCGTTGAACAGCAGGGTCCGCTCGGAGCGGCCGGGGATCGTCGCCACCAGGTTCGGTTTGACCGGATCGGTCGTGATCCGTCGCGTCTCGATGCCGTGGGTGTGAAAAAACGTCTCGATCCAGTCGGCCAACTCTCGGGTGTCGCCCGGTGGATTCTGCGTGTCGACCGCAAGTAACTCGCTGGCGATCTCGACGAGCCGGTCGGTCGATGGATGGGATGCCTCGTGAGTCATGGATGGACAGCGAAGGGGTGGTTAGTCGTCGCTCGGGACTGCTGCCGCCTCGGCGGCGGGCTCGCTGCGCCAGATGCCCTGGAGGTACGCGCCGATGAACATGCCCGCCAGTGCATACAGGATCGGCCAGTTGCCGACCCCGAGGCTGGCGTAGGCCGCGCCGGGACAGATGCCCGAGAGCCCCCAGCCGACGCCGAAGATCGAGCCGCCGACCAGGACGTTCGTGTCGAACGACTTGAGCCGTCGACCGTATGGTCGCCCCGTAAGGGGGGCCGATCCGCCGGTCGACGACAGCGTCCAAAAGGCCAGCCCGGCGACGATGGAGCCGCCGAACATGACGAACAACAGGCCGAAGTCCTCGAAGGTGAGGAAGTCGATGACGACCTCCGGTCTGGCCATGTGGCTGAAGCCGAGGCCGAAGCCGAAGATCAGCCCGCCGACGACCACCAGCGGCATGAACAGCGGGTGGCGGCTCATGGCGTCACCCCGAAGGCGGCGACGATGTTCGCGGTGATGATCGCGACCACGAGGAACGTCACCACGCCCACCAGCGACGTCCGGGAGACCGAACCGACCCCACAGATCCCGTGGCCGGAGGTACAGCCCTTCCCGATCCGGGTGCCGACGCCGACGAGGATCCCGCCGACGAACAGCCGCCACGGCGCGACCTCAGTGAGCCACACGCCGCCCTGATAAATGAGGGCGTAGACGGCCGCTCCGGCGATGATACTGAGGGTAAAGACGACCCGCCAGTCACGGGAGGCCCGATACTGCTGGAAGCGCGATCGGTCCGACACGTAGGAGAGCGTCGACTCCAAGAACGTGCTCGC
>JAWOEO010000259.1:0-8090 GCA_046482755.1 Halohasta sp.
AATTAAGTTTTTTTGCCGGCGATAGTATTGTTATCATAGTTTGTTTTTTATCAATAAAAGGACGAGAATGTAGACTTCGGGATGGCCGAAGAACCAAAAGAGGTGTTGCCACAGGATCGGCCCGCCCTCGGCAGTAAAGAAGGCGGTGCCGATGTTGTTGATCCTCGAACCGCCGGCCAGTGGCTGGACGATGTACGTCCCGCTGTCGACGACGCTCGAAAACCCCCAGATGGATCTCCTGCTGCTTGGCTTGCACCTTAGCGGCCTCGCCACGGTGATGGGGGCAGTCAACATCATCGTGACCATCTTCACGATGCGCGGCGAGGGTGTGAACTGGTCGACCCTGGATATCTTCTCGTGGACCCTGCTGACGACCAGCGGGATCGTCCTCTTTGCGTTCCCGCTGCTCGGGAGTGCCCTCCTGATGCTGCTGGCGGATCGCAACATCGGCACCGCCTTCTTTACTGCCGAGGGCGGGCCGATCCTGTGGCAACACCTCTTTTGGTTCTTCGGCCATCCCGAAGTCTACATTCTCGTCCTGCCGGCCTTCGGGCTCGTGAGCTACATCCTCCCCAAGTTCGCGGGGCGCAAACTGTTCGGCTTCCGGTTCATCGTCTACTCGACGCTGGCGATCGGCGTGCTGTCGTTCGGCGTCTGGGCCCACCACATGTTCGCCACGGGGATCGACCCGCGGCTCCGGGCGGCGTTCATGGCGGTCTCGATCGCCATCGCCATCCCCTCGGCGGTCAAGGTCTTCAACTGGATCACGACGTTGTGGGGCGGCTCGATCCGGCTGACCGCGCCGATGATCTTCTCGATCGGGGCGGTCGGCACCTTCATTATCGGCGGCGTCACCGGCGTCTTTCTGGCCTCGATCCCCGTCGACCTCGTGCTCCACGACACCTACTACGTCGTCGGCCACTTCCATTTCATCGTCGTCGGCATCATCACGTTCATGGCCTTTGCGGCGGGCTACTTCTGGTTCCCGCTGCTCACCGGCCGGATGTACAACCAGCGGGTGGCGAAGATCCACGCCTACCTCACCATCGTCGGCGTGTTTACGACGTTTACGCCGCTGCTCGCGCTGGGCTATCTCGGCCTCCCGCGCCGCCGGGCGGCCTACCCCGTGGAGTTCGAGGTGCTCCAGCAGTTGGCAACGTTCGGCGCGGTCCTCCTCATCATCGGGCTCGGTATCTGGGCGCTGAACCTCTTTCAGTCGTTCCGGATCGGGCCGAAAGTAACGGACGCCGACGTCTGGGGCCTCAAGCAAACCGACCAGTTCACTGCCGAGTGGCAGTGGTTCGAGCGTCGACTCGCCGAGCGACGCGAGACGGTCGAAGCCCCCTCGGGAGCCGACGGCGAGGCGGATCCTGCCGAGTAGCTGACAGTCAGCCGCAATAGGGTTATATTGGCCGGCTGGCAAGGGTCGACGAACCAATGGACCGGCCCACCCACCCCACAGTCAGCCGGCGGCGGCTCCTCGCGGTCGGGGGAGCCACACTGACGGGGGCGGCCGGCTGCCTCCGCCGGGCGAGCAACCTCGATACCCGACCGGACCGTGAGCAACTCACACTGGAGATCACGACGCTGCCGTCCGACAGTGACCCGTTTGCGATGGCGATCGCCACCCATCTGGCCGACGGACTCGAGGCCGCCGGCATCGACTACCGGCTGGAGCCGAACACCGCCGAGACGCTGTTCGAGACGGTGCTGTTCGGCCACGACTTCGACATCTACGTCGCGCGGTTCCCGTGGGGTCGACCGCCCGATCCGGACGTGTTGCATCCGCTCGTCGTCTCGACGGCGAGCGCCGAGGTCGGCTGGCAGAACCCCTTCGGCTTCGCCGACCAGACGGTCGACGACCTGCTGGCCGCCCAGCGGACCCGGACGGGCGAGGAGCGAACCGAGACCGTCCGAGAACTCCAGCGGCAACTCGCCGGAAGCCAGCCGTTCACACCGATCTACCGGCCCGATATCGAGACCGGCGTCCGGACCGACCGGTTTTCGGGGTGGTCGGACGCGGTCGACCGACTGCCCTACGGCCTGCTGGCGCTGCAGCCGGTCGAGGGCGACGAGGCGGGCGAGCGGCTCCGACTGGCCGCGACCGACGGCCGGCTCACGACCAACTGGAACCCCATCTCGGCGATCCACCACGCCGACCGGTCGCCGATCGAGCTGTTGTACGACCCGCTGTTCGTCGACGACGGCGAGCGTCGGCTCCCGTGGCTCGCCGCCGAGATCACGTGGGACGAAGAGCCGCGTGCCGCCGAGGTCGACCTCCGGGACGACCTCTCGTGGCACGACGGGGAGTCGCTGACCGCCGCCGACGTCGCCTTCACCTACCGGTTTCTGGCCGATACCTCCCTCGGGGCGGCCCCCTCGCCGATCCCCGCCCCCCGGTTCCGCGGCGCGTCGACGCTGGTCGAGGACGCCACGCCGCTCGGCAGCGACCGGGTTCGGATCAGCTTCGCCGAGGCGACGCGCGCGGTCGCCGAACGCGCGCTGACGGTTCCGATCCTGCCGGCCCACATCTGGGAGAGCGACACCGAGACGGTGTCGGTGGCCGGCATCGAGATCGACGCCGCGATCACGGAGGCGCTGATCACCGACAACGCCGAGCCGGTCGGGAGCGGCCCGTTCCGCTTCGAGTCGGCCGCCGAGGACCGCGCTGTTCTCTCGCGGTTCGACGACCACTTCCTGCAGTCGACCGACGACGACCGCCTCGGAGCCTACCGTGGCGGGCCGGCCGTCGAGGAACTCGAAATCGTGATCGCCGCCGCACACGGAGCGGCCATGGAGCTGCTGTCGGCCGGTGAGGCCGACGCCACGCTGTCGCTGATCAACCCCGCGACGGAGACCGACTTCGACGACGAGCCGGCGATCGAGACACACAACCGGCGCTCCCACGCCAGCTACCACGTCGGGTTCAACACCCGCCGGAGCCCGCTGTCGAACCCCAACTTCCGGCAGCAGGTCGCTCGACTCGCCGACAAGGCGTTTCTGGTCGCGGAGTTCGGCGGAGCGGGTGAGCCGATCGCCAGTCCGCTGGCCGGTACCGACTGGTTGGCTCCCGAACTCGAATGGGCCGACGACGCCGACCCCGAAACCCCGTTTCTCGGCAGCGACGGTGAGGTCGACGCCGAGGCCGCCCGCGAGGCCTTCCGGGAGGCCGGGTTCCAGTACTCCGAGGCCGGCGAGCTACTGGTGGCCCCCTCGTAGCCCGACAGGCACTTACTCGCAGGGGGCCTCGAACAGTTAATGAATCGGAGATCCCTCCTCGCCGGGGCGGCGGCCGCCGGCACCGTCGGACTGGCGGGCTGTCTGGGCGGCCTGCTGTCGACCACGAGCCGCGAGTCGACGCCCGCGAGCGTCACCGAATCGGTACTGGCGTCGACTGACTACGAACTGGCCGGGGTCGAACGCCGGACCACCGAGGAACCCGTCTCGTTCGCCGGCCAGTCGGAGACAGTGACAGTCACGAGCCACCTGACGACCTACGAGCGACGGGTCGGCATCGAGGGGGTCGCCGAGACCGCAACCGCGACGTTCGCGGTGTTCTCGACGCCGAAACTGGCGGTCCTCGGTCGACCGCTCAACCCGATCGCCGAGCAGTCGGGCCGGGAACTCGTCGGACTCGTCGAACGGGAGTACGACTCGATCGACGACCTGGAACACGACACCGACGAGACCGTGACCGTCCTCGACCAGCAGACCACGAACTCCCGGTTTACCGCCGCCGCCAGCATCGGCGGGTTCCCGATCGATCTGGACATCCACGTCACCGAGGCCGTCAGCCGCGGCGACGATTTCGTGGTGACTCTCGCCATCTACCCACAGGCGTTCCGAGGGGTCGAAGCCGATAACGTGGTCGCCCTCGCCGAGTCGGTTACCGCCGACCCACCCGCCACCAACGAGTCAGCAGCCAACGAGTCGACTGCCGATCAGTAGCCGACCCCGACCGCCAGCGATCGGTAGGTGGCTCATACCGAGACGTCGTCGGTGACTACCAGTCGATACCCCGGACCGCCAGCGATCGGACGTGTCAGTCGGTTCGGTCGACCCTCCCCCCGAGCCCGCCGAGCACGTCGAAGAAGTCGGGGAACGAGACGTCGACGTGTTCGGCACCGGTCACCGTGGTCGTCCCCTCGGCGACGAGTCCAGCGACCGACAGCGACATGATGATCCGGTGGTCGTGGTAGCCGTCGACGGTCGCCCCCGAGGGCGTTGAGTCGCCGCCGTGGATGGTCAGTCGGTCGTGTTCTTCGGTGACCGACGCGCCCAGCGTGTCGAGTTCGGTCGCCATCGCGCTCACCCGGTCGGTCTCCTTGTACCGGACGTGTTCGCAGTTCTCGATGACCGTCTCGCCGTCGGCGACCGCGCCGAGCACCGCGATCGTCGGCAACAGGTCGGGGGTGTCGCCGACGTCGACCGTGGTCCCAGTGAGGTCGGCGCGGGCGACGGTGATCTCGCCCGCCTCGCGGTCCCACGCGATCTCGGCGTCCATCGCCGCCAAGATGTCGACGATCGCGCTGTCGCCTTGGGCGCTCGGCTGGGCCCCCTCGACGACGACCGATTCGTCGGCGGCGATCGCGCCTGCCGCCAGCAGGTAGGACATCGACGAGAAGTCGCCGGGGACGTGGTACTCGCCGCCCGCCGGCGCATAGGACTGGCCGCCCTCCACGACGAACCCCTCCGCACCGGCCGACCGGACGCCGCCCGCGCCGGTCGCGCCGACTGGTTCGGCGGTCACGCCGAAGTCCTCCAAGACTTCGAGGGTGATGTCGACGTAGGGGGCCGATTTGAGGTCGGTCGTCAGGTTCAGTTCGATTCCCTCGTCGCAGACCGCGCCGGCCATCAAGAGTGCGGAGATGTACTGGGAGGAGACGTCGCCGGGGATGTCGACCGCATCGCCAGCGAGTGGCCCCTCGATGACGAGCGGGGCCTGTCCATTACTGCGGGTGCTCTCGGCGCGGACGCCGAGCGTATTGAGGGCGTCGAGCAGCGGCCCCTGCGGCCGGGAGCGCAGCGAGTCGTCGCCGGTCAGCACCGTCGACCCGTCTGCGAGCGCCGCAGCCGCCGTCACCAGTCGCATCGTCGTCCCGCTGTTAGCACAGTCGATCACGTCGTCGGGGACCGCGGGCCGGCCGTCGAACCCCGTGATTTCGAGGCGGTCGTCGTGGCGCTCGACCGTCCCGCCGAAGGCTTCGACCGCCCGCATCGTCGCCCGTGGGTCGGCGCTGTCGAGGGGATCGAAGACGGTCGCGCCGTCGCTGTAGCCCGTCGCGAGGATCGCGCGATGGGTGTAGCTCTTCGATGGTGGTGCTCGGGTCGTGCCACCGACCGTCGACGTCGAGATGTGTGCGTCCATACCTCGTCGTCCCGGTCGAAGGCTATCAGAATACCGGAGTCGGACCGAGAGGTCGGTTCGCCCCGGCGACCCGTCTCGGTAGGCGGCGACTACTTAAAAGGGTCCTTGACCGTGTAGTCGTCGTCTGACTCCTCGTCGCTCGGCGCGGACTCCTCGGCCGGATCGTCGCCTTCGAACTGGAACCCGTGTTCGCCCTCGTCGATCGGTTCGTCCGCTTCGCTATCGGATTCCTGCTCGTCGACCTCCTCGGCGTCGGCTCCCACCTCACCGTCGGTTTTCTCTCCGCTGGCTTCCTGTTCGGCGACCGCTGCATCGTCGAGTTCCGCCGCGCCGACCTCTTGTTCGTCGGCTTCCTCGTTTTCTGCCCCATCGACCGCCCCAGCGGCAGGTTGCTCGGCGGTCGACGCTTCGTTAGTCGGCGCATGACTAACTGGCTCCGCAGCCGCCGGGCCGGCAACTGACTCCTCGTCGACCGCGTGCTCGCGCTGGAAGCCGACCGCCCGTTCTTGGAGCGCTTCGACCTGCGGGACGCCGGTAACGTTCGACAGCAGGACCGTCGCGGTGATCGACTCCGCGTCGCCGATCGGCTCGTCGCCAGCGAGGATTTCGACGGTCCCGGTTTCGTCTTCGAGCAGCTTCCGGCCGGTCTCGAACCCCTTCCGGGAGAGCTCCCGTGGCGGCCCCGAGAGGACCAACAGCACCCGATCGGCCGTCGAGACGTCACACGGCAGAGTGAGTCGGGATTCGAGGGCGCGCTTGACGAGCTGTTTGATCCCCATCGCGTCAGTCTGGGGATCGGGCTCCGGCACGTCGAACCCGAGCAGCCGGCGGAGTTTGGTGAGCCACCCCTCCGATTCGACGTCGAGTTCGGTCCGGGCGTGGCCGACCGTGGCGAGCCCGCCGACCTCGAGGGTCCGACCGATATCGTTGGGGTCCATCCGCAACTCGGATAGCGGCGGCCCCTCGCGTTCGCCGACCGCAAACAGCGAGACGACCCGCTCGGCGACCGCCTCGTTGACCTCGGCGAACGGCTCGGTTGCGTCGTTCTCGTTCTCGCCGTCCGCGTCTTGGCCGTCGTCGACCGACACGGCGCTGGTATCGGCGTCCCACGCCTCGTTGTCGACGGGGAGGACGGCATCGGCCAGCGGGACGAGCGTCCGGATCGCGCGGGCGGCGGTCCATGCCCGGCGGTCGGGCTCGTCGCTCGCCGGCAGCACGCCGAGCACGTACACCGGGATCTCGTAGATCGCTTTGAGTTCTTCGAGGAGGACGCTCCCGAGGCCGGCTCCGGTGCCGCCGCCGAGGCCGGCGACGACCAGCGCCGCGTCGACTGCGGTGTCGTCAACGGTATCGAGCGCCCGACGGATCTCCGGCAGATCGTCGCGGGCGACCTCGACGCCGAGGTCGAGATCGCCGCCGACCCCCTCCGGCCGGTCGACCCCGGCGTCCGCCGGGGCGACGACTTCGGGATGGGTATCACCGATGACAACCGTCCGGTCGCTACCCAACTTATCGGCCGCGTCGAACGCCGACGGCGTGGTGTTGAACGCGATGGCGTTGCCGGCGGTGAGCGAGCCGTCGAGTTCCGCTTCGGCCGCGAGTAGCCGGTCGACCAGTCGGGTGCCCGCGTTGCCGACGCCGAACAGCGCGAGCTTCATCGGTCGGCCCCGCGTCGCCGCAGCCGGGTGCGGTGCCTACACGATGGGGTCGAGCTCATTGTCATCGTCGGTGATCAACGAGTTGATCTCCTCTTCGCGGACGGCATCGAGTTCCCGGATCTTGTTCTGTGCGTCGACGGCCTGGTTCTGGATCTCCTTGATGCGGGGGGTCTCGGTGACGTTCGAGAGCAACACCACCGCCGCAAGGGTGTCGCTGTCCTCGCGGGGGTCGTCGCCCGCCAGCACCTCGACGGTGTCGGCCTCCTTTTCGAGCCACTCCCGTGCGGCCTCGATCCCTTTCCGGGAGATCATCGAGGAGGGACCGGCGAAGACGATCAGCGCGCGATCCGCGCTCGATACCTCACAGGGTATTGTTAGTCGGGAGTTAACCGCCCGCCGGACCAGCCCCTTGATCTTGGCGGCGTCCATCGAGTTGATCTCCTCGTCCTCCGTCTTTTTGTACTTCGAGAGCAGCCCGTCGGGTTTGTCGAGATCGCTGGATGCGTAGCCGATCGAGGAGACTCCGCCGGTGTCGAGGGTGCGCATGATGTCGCTGGAATCCATCGCGTTCTCGCCGACGTCAGAGTCGTCGACCTCGCCGGCGGCCAGCAGCGTGACGATCCGGGTGGCGAGTTCGCGGTTCATCTCCTCGTAGCCCTCCTCGACGGTCTGACCGCGGGAGCGCCAGGCGTCGTTGTCGAAGGCGATGAAATTGTCGACCTTCGTGACGAACGACTGGAGGGACCGGGCCGCATTCAGGGCGGGGCGGCCGCCCTCGTACTCGCCCGGCAGCACGCCCAGCCCGTAGACCGGCTCGTCGTACATTTTCTGGAGTTCGTCGATCACGACCGGGCCCGCGCCGCTGCCGGTGCCGCCGCCCAATCCGGCTGCAACGAGGATAGCGTCGACCTCGTGGATCTCGACGTCGTCGAAGACGCGTCGGATCTCGTCGATGTCGTTTTTGGCGACCTCCGCGCCGACCTCGCCGTCGCCGCCGACGCCGTGACCCTTGGCCTTCTGGTGGGTGTCGCCGATCAGCACCCGGCGGTCCTCGGGGACGTACT
>JAWOEO010000083.1:0-2547 GCA_046482755.1 Halohasta sp.
CAGTAGTTCCTCGGGATCGGGGGGCTCCTCGAAGGGATCGCTCCGAAGCCGGTGGGGGAGGGTGTAGCCGGCGGCCGTCCGGACGTCCGACTCGATGACCCTCGGCCGGCCGTCGAGGGCCGCCAGCGCCAGCGCCGCCCGCGCGGTGGCGATGTCCGCGCGGTGGCCGTCGACCCCTGCCTCCGCACAGAGATCGGCGATCGTGTGCTTGAACTCGGCGGGGAGGTCGACCGCGTCGACCGACTCGCGGGCCGTCCGGAGCGACGCTTGGAGGGCGGCGGTCCGGTCGTCGACCGCCGTGTCGTCGCCCTCCTCGCCGGATTCGGCCTCGCCCTCGCCGAGAGCGCGGTCGATCACCGCCACCCGATCGTCGAGATCCCGACAGCCCGTCACCGTCGCCTGCAGGTCGAACCGGTCGCGGAGTTGCGGGCGGAGCTCTCCCTCCTCGGGGTTCATCGTTCCGACGAGCGTGAACGCCGCGGGATGGCTGATGCTCATCCCGTCGCGTTCGACCGTGTTGACGCCGCTGGCGGCGGCATCCAGCAGCACGTCGACGAGGTGGTCGTCGAGGAGGTTCACCTCGTCGACGTAGAGGATGCCGCGGTTGGCACGGGCCAGCAGGCCGGGGTCAAACTCGCTGTCGCCGGCCATCGCGTCCTCGATCGAGAGAGTCCCCACCACGCGGTCGCGGGTCGCCCCCAGCGGCAGCGTCACTAGCGGGACCGGCCGCGTCTCGACCGGCAGCGCCTCGCTGGGCCGCTCCCGGCAGGCTGCACACTGCCCCGCGGGATCGTTGGGATCACAGCCGTAGGGGCAGTCCGCCACCGCCTGCTGGGTCGGCAGGAGGTCGGCCAACCCCCGGACGGCCGTCGACTTGGCGGTCCCCTTCTCGCCGGTGATCACCACGCCGCTGAGGTCGTCGTGGACGGCCGCGACCAACAGCGCCTCCTTCAGCGACTCCTGGCCGACGATCGCGGCGAACGGGAGTGACGACGGATTTTTGTTCGCAGGGTCTGCAACCATACTTGCGCTACTACAACGCTAATTTATAAAGATGACACGGATTGGCCTCTATACGGCAACGGAAAACGAACTCGGCTCGGTCCAGCGGGCGGCGGACCGACTCGACGGTATCGATCTCGTCGTCCGCTCGGAGAGCGACCTCGACGAACAGGCGGACGTGGCGGACTTCGTCGACGCCTGCGAAGACGCCGCGGCAGTCGTCCTGTGGCTCCACGGCGGCGAGGACAGCATGCCCGGCTACGAGTACGCGGTCGACCGTCTGCGTGAGGCGGGTGTCCCCCTGATCGTGAAAGCCACCGGCGACGCCTTCGCGCTCGAAGACAGTTCGGTCGCCGGCTCGGACCGCGGTCTCGTCGCCGACTACCTCGACCGCGGCGGGACGATCAATCTCGAACACTGCTGTCGGTTCCTCGCACGCGAGTACGGCGGCGTCGACACCGACTACGACGCCCCGACCGAACTCCCGACCGAGGGCGTCTACCATCCCGACTATCCCGGCGTTGGCTACGAGCAACTGATCGACACCTTCGACCCCGACGCGCCCACGGTCGCCGTCTGGTTCTACGAGTCCCACTGGACCCACGAGAACACCCGCTACGTCGACGCCCAGGTCCGCGCGCTCGAATCCCAGGGTGCGAACGCGCTCCCCGTTTTCTGCAATCCGGCGGCCGACGAGGCGGGCCAAGAGAACGCCGAATGGGTCACCGACAACTGGCTCATCGAGGACGGCGAGCCGATCGTCGACGCCGTGCTCTCGTCGTTCATGTTCTCGCTGTCGATGGACGAACGCGGCCGCGCCGCGAGTGACGAGGGCCAATCCGCCGAGGACGTGTTTCTCGACCGCCTCGGGGTGCCGGTGCTCCAGACGATCACGACCATGCGCTCCCGATCGCGGTACGAATCCAGCGACACGGGCGTGATGGGGTTCGAACTCGCGCTGTCGGTCGCCCTGCCGGAGTTCGACGGCAACGTGATCACCCACCCGATCTCGGGCAAGGAGCGAATGGACGACACCGCAGGGATCGGCAGCGCGCCGAAACAGCATTTCCCGATCGACGACCGGGTCGACCACGCCGCCCGGCTGGCGGTCAACTGGGCGCGGCTTCGCTATCTCGACAACGCCGAGAAGACCGTCGCCGTGGTGCTCCACAACTACCCCCCGAGCGACGACGGGATCGGCACCGCCTTCGGCCTCGATTCGCCCGAGAGCACGATCAACCTGCTTGCGGAACTCGACAGCCGCGGCTACGATCTCGACGACTCCGTGCCGGACTCCGGCCAGACGCTGATCGACACGCTGACGAGCCAACTCACGCTCGACAACCGGTGGGTAGACCCCGAAGACGTCCGCGAACGGTCGGTCGACGTCGTCTCGACGGACCAGTACGCCGAGTGGTTCGAGGCCGCCGACGAGCGGTTTCAGGACAACATTGTCGAGGAGTGGGGCGAGCCTCCGAGTCGACCGTTTGCGATCCCCGGCGCGGAGTTCGGCAACGTCCTCGTGACGGTCCAGCCACCCCGCGG
>JAWOEO010000141.1:0-4593 GCA_046482755.1 Halohasta sp.
GCAGCCGAAAACGGAGCGGCGCACCGGCCACCGCTTCGAGGAGCCACAGGTGGCCGGATTCGAGGAGTTCGGCGGGCGCATCGTCGACGTGAGGAACGGATGGAAACGGGTGCATCGTATGGTCGGGCTACCTGACCGGTCGCGTCGCGGGCAATTATGTGTTGGGCGTGCCTCCGCTCACACAGATGCTCCAGCTACCCGATACTCCCCTCGATGATTCGCTTCGGGACGGCGTCGACGCACTCACCGACTCCACCACGGAGCCGCCGACGATCGTCTCCATCAGCGACATCCACGGCTACCTCGACGCGGCCCGGAGCGCGCTGCTGACGCTTACCGATCACCCCGAGTTCGCGCCGGTCGTGACCGAGGGCGAGGACGGCCGACTCCAGTGGGCCGACGAGAACTACGTCCTCGTGTTCAACGGCGATCTCGTCGACCGCGGGCCGGCCAACGAAGGAGTCCTCGCGGTGGTCGGCCGACTGATGGGGGAGGCCCCGCCCGGCCGGGTGCGCCTCACCCTCGGCAACCACGAGGCGCTGGCGCTGTCGCCCGACCAGTTCGGGTTCGACGAGTGGTTCTCCGGGCAACTCGACGACAACGCCCGGCGGCGGCTCTGCGAAGCGATCGTCGACGGCCACGTCGTCGCTGCCTACGAGGGCCATACGGTCACCTACGCCCACGCCGGTGCCGACGAGCCCTACGACGTCACCGCCGTCAACGAGTCGCTGGTCGCGGCGGCCGCCGACCTCCGTAAGGCGATCGGGACCGACACCGACCACTCGACGCAGGGCCGACTCGTCACCGACTACCCGGAGGTGTTGGGCGTCGGCCGGAACCACCTCAAAGGTCCCGAGGCGGGGCTGGTGTGGCTCCACTTCGAGCATCTCTCGGTCGACGCGCCGCCGCAGGTCGTCGGCCACACCCGCCACGACGAACCGGCAACGAAGGGACACGTCCACTGTCAGAACGTCATTCAAGAGACGGTCGACACGCCGGGCGGTGAAACCGTGTTCGTCGAGACGCCTGCGGGGCTGTCGGCGCTGGTTCGACAGTCGGATGGCGGCGTCGACCAACGGGACCCGCCGTTCTGATTGGGGCGGGCTAAATATCAATACTGAATCTCTACACTACACATATAAGTACCCGTATCGGGCTTTGTCTGGATATGACCGATTACGCGGCAGTATTCGGCCAGGGGGGATTCAATGACCGGCTCGACGCCGACTCACTCGTCCGGGAGATCGGGCTCGATGTCGAGGAGATCGCGTGGCGCAAGGACTTCATCAACTTCGACGAGCGGGATGCCGACCGGCTGGCGGCGTTGGCACCGCTGTTCGAGGCCCACACCGAGGAGATCGCCGAGCAGTTCTACGAGAACCTCACCCAGTACGACGAGACCGTCGAGGTGATCAGCCGCTCGGAGAAGAACGTCAAGGCGCTCAAACAGACCCAGAAGGCCTACTTCACGACGCTGGCCGGCGGCGACTACGACCAACAGTACTTCAAAAACCGCGCCCGCATCGGCAAGCTCCACGACATCATCGAGATGCCGATGAAACAGTACATCGGCCAGTACGGGGTCTACTACGACCTCATTCTGCCGCTGTTGGCCGACCGAACCGCCGAGCGACTCAGCGACCGGCTCCGGGATCGGCTCGGCGGGGCGGCCACCGACGGCGGGGCCGGCGAGGGAGCGCTGGCGACCGTCGACGAGATCGTCGACGAGGAGGTCGACGAACTGCGGGCCGACATCACGTCGGTGCTCCGGATCATCAACCTCGACATGCAGGTCGTCGCCGACACGTATCTCCACTCCTACGGCACGCAGCTCGCCCAAGAAGTCGACCGCCGCGAGCGGCTAGCACAGGAGGTCGAGGAGGACCTCGAAGCGCCGATGGGGGAGCTCCAGCGTTCCTCGGACGACGTCGCCGACTCTTCACAGGAGATCTCGACGCTGGCAAACGAGCAGTCCGACCGCGTGCAGTCGATCGCCGGCGAGGTCTCCAACATGAGCGCGACCGTCGAGGAGATCGCCTCCAGCGCCACCGAGGTCGAACAGAACAGCCAGCGCGCCCAAGAACTCGCCGAGGACGGCCAGACGGCCGCCGACGACGCGATGGGTGTCATGGACGACGTCGGCGCGGCCGTCGACGAGGTCTCGACCGACGTCGACGAACTCCAAGAGCGGGTCGGCGAGATCAACGCGGTCGTCGAGGTTATCAACGACATCGCCGAACAGACCAACATCCTCGCGCTCAACGCTTCGATCGAGGCCGCCCGCGCTGGCGAGGCCGGCGAAGGCTTCGCCGTCGTCGCCGACGAGGTGAAATCGCTGGCGAGTGACTCACAGGAGCGCGCCCAGGAGATCGAGGACCTCGTTGCGGCCATCGAGACCGACACCGAACAGACCGTCGACAGCCTCGACGAGACGACCGAGCAGATCGAACGCGGCGTCGAGCGCGTCGACGAGGCGATGGAGCTGCTCGACGACATCACCGGTGCCGTCGAGGAGACCGCCCACGGGATCCGGGAGGTCTCGGATGCGACCGACGAGCAGGCCGCCAGCTCCGAGGAGGTCGCCAGCATGCTCGACCAACTGGTCGCGGAGGCCGAGACCGTCGCCAAGGAGGCCGAGGAGATCGCCGCCGCCAACGAACAGCAGGCCGCGACCATCGAGGAGATCTCACAGGCAGTGACGCGGCTCACCGAACAGTAAAATCGGTCCGCACGGGGCGGACCACACGTCCATTCCCAATTCCCTCGAGGAGGGCGTATGCCGCACCTCGACTGCGGTCGCCATCCGCTGGCCGGCTGGCGTCTCGCGTTCCGAATTATCTATAGGGACATATAAAAACCCTCGCCCGACAAGCCTACGGTATGAGCTGGAGCCGGAGCCGAACGCGAGCCGCGAGGGGACGATGACGACCGTCAGCGCGCCGGGGAAGGTCTATCTCTTCGGCGAGCACGCAGTGGTCTACGGCGAGCCGGCAGTGCCGTGTGCAATCGAAAAGCGGGCAACGGTCACCGCCGAACCGCGCGACGACGACCATGTCCGCGTCGAGGCGGCTGACCTCTCGCTGAACGGCTTTGTCGTCGAGTACGCCGGCTCGACCGACGACCGACCGGACGTCGACGTCCCCCAACCCCTGCTGGATGCCGCGATGGGCTACGTCGACGCTGCCGTCCGGCAGGCACGGGAGGCCGCCGACGCCCCCGAGGCGGGGTTCGATATCACCGTCGAAAGCGAGATCCCCCTCGGCGCGGGGCTGGGCTCGTCGGCGGCGGTCGTCGTCGCCGGTATCGACGCCGCGACACGCGCGCTGGGCGAGCCGCTCGACCGCCGGGAGATCGCCGACCGCGCCTACCGGGCCGAGTACGAGGTTCAGGACGGCCAAGCCTCCCGCGCCGACACCTTCTGTTCGGCGATGGGCGGGGCGGTCCGGGTCGAAGGAGACGACTGCACGACGCTGTCGACGCCCACCCTCCCCTTCGTCGTCGGCTTCGACGGCGGCGCGGGCGACACCGGGAAACTGGTCGCCGACGTCCGGGCGCTGCGGGATCGCTACGACTTTGCGGCCGACACCGTCGAGGCGATCGGCGACGTCGTGTCGACGGGCGAACAGTTGCTCCGCGAGGCCGATCCGAACGCTACGCCAAGCGACGACCTCGTTTCCGAACTCGGCGACCTGATGAACATCAACCACGGGCTGCTGTCGGCGTTAGGGGTCTCCTCGCGGTCGCTCGATACGATGGTGTGGGCCGCCCGCGAGGCCGGTGCGGAGGGCGCGAAACTGACCGGCGCGGGCGGCGGCGGCTGTATCGTCGCCCTCGACCGCACCGACGAAACCCGAACCAGTCTGCGGTACACGCCGGGCTGTGAGGACAGTTTCCGGGCCGAACTGGCGACCGAGGGCGTCCGCGTCGAGGAGGACGAATGAGTCACGAGCTGGTCGTCCTCAAACTCGGCGGCAGCGTCATCACCGACAAGGATTCACCCGAGACGGTCGACGACGCGTCCCTCGATCGAGTCCTCGACGCAGTGGCGGCGGCCGCCGATGCCGGGCGGCTCGTCGTCGTCCACGGCGGCGGGAGTTTCGGTCACGTCCACGCCGCCGAACACGGGGTGTCGACGACCGACGGGAGCCGCGACGCCGCGGCGGTGGCCGCGATCCACGGCGCGATGAAGCGGCTCAACGGCGAGGTGGTCGACCGCCTGCAGGCCCACGACGTGGCCGCCGTCCCGGTCCATCCGCTCTCGGTGGCGGCCCGCGACGACGCGGGGGCGCTCTCGCTGCCGGCCGATGCCACCGCGGGCCTACTGGCAGAGGGGTTCGTTCCAGTGCTGCATGGTGACGTGATCGCTCACGCGGGCAAAGGCGTCACGGTCCTCAGCGGTGACGAGATCGTAACCAGTCTGGCCGACTCGCTGGGGGCCAGTCGGGTCGGCCAGACTCGTCACGACCTCGTCACCGCTGAGGACCGTGACGCCTTCGCCCGCGGGGACGATCACGTCGCCATGGAGCACTGGAACGAACCCCTCGGCCAGTAGGCCCGCGGTGGCATCGGCCGGCAGCGAGAGCGCCCCCGCGT
>JAWOEO010000289.1:0-4375 GCA_046482755.1 Halohasta sp.
GAGCCGGTCGACGGCTGCCGCCGTCGCCGGTGCGATTGTCGCCTTCGTCGTCGCCGGTGGGGCCTTTGTCCCCTTCGACAGCCGGCCGGTCTTCCTGGTCCTCTTTATTCTGCCCGTCTTCGTGGCGCTCCTCGGACTGCTCGTCCTCCCGCTGTCGGTGCTCGCCGCGGGCTATGCGGAACCGGACGGAACCGCATAGCTATTCGTCGCTTTCGGCCGTTGGTGGTCGACGATCCGACCCGCCCTCGTAGCGAACGTACCACTCGCCGTCGTCGCGCACGAGATAGTCGACCGTATCGGCCTCGTAGACGCCCTCGTCGTCTGGACGCGTGATATAGAACCGGGTGTGGACGTACTGCATCCGCTCGGCTCCCATCGCCTTTCTGGTCCTCGAGGTCCGGGTCACGTTCGGGTAGAGCCGCTGGACGACCCGATCCTGCACCGATACTGCCTCGGTGTCGGCGATCCGGACCGTCTCGAATCCCGCAAACCGTTCGGGCGGCACCTCGGCGGCTGCGACCGGATAGCCCGGCGATTCGGGATGGATCAGCCCGTTCAGCGCCTCGGTCTCCCCACCGAGCAGCGCCACGTAGAACCGCCACGCCGTCGACTCGGGGTCGGTCCGATCGACGGTTTCGGTCCGGTCGACGGTCGCTGTGCGGTCGTTGGGTCGGTCGGGTTCGGTCGGTTCGACGACCGTCGCGGGGTCGGGATCGGGTCGGCCCGAGAGACAGCCGGCAATCGCCACCGCACCACCGAGCGCCGCGAGGAGCCTTCGACGGGATACCATACCCTCTCGGCGCTATTCGACAGCATAAGCTTCTCTATCCGGAGTCTGTCAGAGACGCAGACGTATCACACGGGCCGGTCCCGGTCGACGCCGTCGACGGTCGGCTGTGCGTTCAGACGAGCAGTACCCACGATCCCGTTGCGACGAAGACGGCCGCGACGACCAGCGGAAACACGGCCGTCCGGAGCCGCCCGAGGGCGAACCCCCACGGCGAGCGGTCGGTGATTACGAGGTCGCCGGTGAGCGTGACCCGGCCCTCGCGATAGTCGGCCGTCCCGGCGACGAGGTACGCCTCGCCGGGGTCGACACGGCGTTCGACGAACCGGCGACTGCCGAGGAACGGTATCGCCGCGAGCCAGCGGGCGACCGACGGCAGTTCGCGGACATCGAGGAACCGCTGGATGCGGTCCGGCGGCGTCTCGCCCGCGCCGACGGTGATGGCCGTCGACTCGGTATCCAGCGAAAAGCGGCGCGGCGAGGGGTCGACGGCCACGCTGCCGTACTCGCCGTCGAGCTCGAACGCCGTCGTGGCAACGCCGTCGTCGAGGTACTCGTCGGACCACGGGCCGATGAACGACGGCTGGCGTTCGGTCACCGCGAACTCGAAGCCGAGACACTCCCGGCCGGTAAACGGCGCGGCGATCACTCCCGCGTCGCCTTCGGTCGCGGTCCCGCGACAGACGACGAACGCGCCTTCGGAGACGGTCGACGGCGCTTGGACCTCGCTCCGAACGAGTCGCGGGACCACCGCAAGCGATCGCTGGGCGACCCAGCCGATCCCGAGCCCCAGCAGCACGATGACGACGGCAATCGCAGTGAGCCACATCAGTCGACGCTCCGCCGACTCACGAATCCCGACCGCTTATCAACGCCGCTGCGTGCCACCATACCCGTTGGTTTTCTGTTATACTGTTTATAAACCTCGGTCGGTGAAAGGCGCTTATAACTCGGCGGCCGCAGCCAGCGTGATCTCGATGGCGCGCTCGACGTTGTTTTTCGCCTTTTCGGGCAACTCCTTGTCGCCGTCAGCTCCTTTCTGGGTGCCTTCGACGAGGTTGCCGTCGACTGTACAGATCGCGCCGGCCCGCATTCCCTTGCGCCGGGCCAGCGCAAAGACGGCGGCGGCCTCCATCTCGACGGCCAACAGGTTCGCGGCCTCCCAGTCGTCGACGGCCGCCTCGTCTTCGGCGTAGTAGGCGTCGTCGGAGACGACCGGCCCGACGTGGATCTCCTCGTTGTTTGCTTCCGCAGCGTCGACCAGCCCACTGAGGACCTCGTAGTCCGGCACTGCGGGGTAAGTCGCCGACTCGTAGCGTTTCGTGGTCCCCTCCTCCTTGGCCGCGCCGGTGGCGACGACCATGTCGCCGATCTCCATCTCGGCCTGCAGGGCTCCCGTCGTGCCACACCGGATCACCGTCTCGACGCCCACGGCATGCAGCTCTTCGATGGCGATTGCCGCGGAGGGACAGCCGATCCCGGTCGAACAGATGGTCAGTTCTCGGCCCTCGTAGCTGGCGTTAACCAGTTTATACTCGCGGTTTTCGGCGACGAACTCGACGTTCGTACACTGGTCGGCGATCCGGTCGACGCGGCCGGGATCGCCCGGAATGATCGCCAGATCGTGGACGTCGCCCGACTCCACCAGCAGATGCGGCTGTTTGGCCATGTCCGAAGGTCCGGCGGTGACGACAAAAAACCGTCCGGTGTCGGCGGTCGTGGCCCGTCGGTCAATCACGTCCTTTTCCCCCGTCGAACGCAAACAGCCAGTATATGACCGAGATATATCCGCAGGGAGACGGTGTGTATCGATGAATCCGAACCGCGTCGACTTCCTCGTCGATCTGGCCTACGGGCTGTTGCTGTTCGCGGCGATCTCGCTGTTCGTCGTCGTCGGAAACCGGGTCGGGGTCGCCTTCGGCCTCGGCGTGCTGCTGTCGTACATCCTCCACGTCGTCTGGAAGATGGCCCGCTTCGACCCCGACTGGATGACCCGCGAGGTCGCCGAAACGGTCGAAAAGACCGTCGACGAGGCCGTCGAGAAAAGCGTCGACGAGACGGTCGGCGAAACCGTCGAGAAAACGGTCGACGAGACGGTCGGCAAAACGGTCGACGAGACGGTCGAACAGACCGTCAGCAAGGAGGTCTCGGAGGTCATCGAGAAGCTCGAAGCCATCAACGACCGGGTCGACCGCCGCCCGCGAACCGACGAGGTCGAGGAGAAAGTCGAGGCCAAACTGGAAGAACAGACCGAGGAGATCGAGACGAAACTCGAGGAGAAAACCGACGACAGCGACTGATTAGCCCGCCAGTGAGGGGGCTACCAGCGGGACGACCACCGCCAGCGTGATCCCGAAGACCAGCGCCGACCGGAGCCACTGGCCCCGAATCGCCGTCGCCTGCTCCTCGTAGCTCCGACCGCCGGCCCGCGGCAGGACGAGGTGGCCGAAGAAGGCGTAAATAAACCCGACCACGAGTCCGACCGACAGCAGGTGGGCCAGTAGATCGAGGCCGCCGATCCGGAGGAGATCGGGCAGCCCCGCCGAGAGCCAGCGGGCGACGACGCCGTAGCCGACCCCGGCCAGCAGCCCCGCAGCGTGGTGGACGACCAGTAGCTCCGCCATCGAGACGTCGTCGACCGACTGGCGGGTGACGACCGCCGCGGCGATCCTCGCCGGGACGAACCCGTCGGGTTGGCGGCTCATCGGCCAGTCCATGACGATCGCGGCCACGAGACCGGCCAGCGCCCCGAATGCGACCGCCGTGGGCCACGACAGCGGTGCGGTGGCCGCTCCGATGGTCGTCAACAGCCCGTCCATACACGCCCCTCACACGGCCGGCCGGTATATAATCCACGTCAGACGGCCGGGATCAGCCGCCGGTGACCGCGAACAACAGCAGGTTGTGGACGCCCGGACCGAGCCCAACTGCCGCGATGAACCCCAACAGGAGATATCCCTCGGTCGGCGTCTCCTCGATGTAGTCGGCGAACAGCACGACCACCCCGCCGGCGACCGCCAGTTTCACGAGGACGAACAGCCAGCCGACCCCCAGCGCCTCGGCGGTCGGCAACGACTCGGCGACGCCCATGATCGCCCGCGAGACGGGGCTCCGCTCGCCGAACCCCAGCACGTCGACCCCCACGGCCGTCGACAGCCCGTCGAGGGTGTGGCCGAAGACCGCAAGCAGGCCGACCCCGCCGGTGGTAGCCGCGGCCGCCGGGCGGAGCCGCCGCACGGCCAGCCACGCGATGAGCGTGAGCCCGACCGAGGCGACCGCCGCGATTGCAGGCCACCGCAGCGCCAGCGTGCCGCGGTCGACGCCTGCGGCGAGCGTCACCCAAACGATCGGGAGCAACGCCGCGAGCCCACCGACCGCGATCACGAGCGGGACCTGCTGCCGCGGCCGCGTTGCATCCGCGACCAGCAGCACGCTCCCGGCCGGCACCGACACGGTGAGATACACCGCTGCAGTCCCGCCGAACGGCGCGAGCGCCGGCGGCAGCCCGTCGAGGGTGTGGCCGAAGACCGCAAGCAGGCCGACCCCGCCGGTGGTAGCCGCGGCCGCCGGGCGGAGCCGCCGCACGGC
>JAWOEO010000293.1:0-5459 GCA_046482755.1 Halohasta sp.
GTCGAAGGCGACACGATCGAGATCCAGGGCGACCACCGGCGTCGACTCCCCGAGATCCTCCGCGAGGAAGGGTTTACGGTCGAAACCTGACCGCATGGGTGAACGCGGGTGTCGACCGGCACCCCGACCTGTGGGACGGCGACCGTGCCAGCATACTATGTGACAGCGCTCCATAGTGCGGCGTATGAGTGGCGACGACGAGGCAGTCGAGCGCGAGGAGGCCGTCGAACGGGATGCAGATCTCTCGCCCGCCGAGCGGTATTCGCTACTCGTCGAGCGGTTCGTCCACGGCGTCGAGTTGGCCGCCGCGACGGTGTTCGCGCTCCTGTTTGCGGTCGGCGTCGTCGACCTGATCCTCCAGATCGCCGGGGCGGTACAGAGCGGGAGTATCACCGACCCGCTCGTCGTGATCGGGTTCATCGACACCGGGCTGCTGCTTCTGATTATCGTCGAAGTCTACCAGACGGTGCTGGCCTACGTCGAGGAGAACGACACCCGGCGGATCGTCCAACTGGTGATCTACACCGGCGTGATCGCGATGGTCCGAAAGGCGATCATCTTCCGGACCGGCGAGTACGCGACCCTCCAGGACGCGATGCTGGCTGCGGGGGCCTACACGCTGTTGATCCTCGCGCTGGTGGCGCTGCTGTTCGCCGAGCGGGTCTACGGCGGCGCGTCGCCGCTGGAATCCGACTGAAAATCAGTACAGCGAGAGGTCGCCCGTCACGCGGTCGACCAAATTCTCTTCACCCGGCCCCACCGCAATCGCCGTCGGCGTCCCCGGTTCGAGTTGGGTATGGCCCGCATCGCGGATGATCGCGTGTGGCAGACCGTCCCGTCGGGCCTTGTCGGCGAGTTCGAACAGCGTCGACTCGTCGGGGGCTTTGACGACGATCTTCTTCTGCCCCTCGCCTTTCCACGCCGTGCGCGTCTTTCGGTCGGTGTCTTCGTAGGCCGACAGCGAGGCGTGGGCGACCTGGGCGGCGAGTTTGCCCTTGCCCATGCCGATATCGGTGCGGGCGGCGATGACCTGTTTCATGCACGACCGTCCGAAGGCGCGACGTAAGTGTGTAGCCATCCAGAACGTATCTCCGGCAAGACCGAACGCGCATGCGATACCCGAGTGGCGTCGATACAACGCACCCGATCTCTGAAGCGGAGGCCGAATCCAATTCGTTGTGGATCATCTATGATAATATGGTCTTTTCCTATTCAAAAGCCAAATTCTCACGCGGAAATTGAGAAGTTTTATGACAACCGGTGATTGAGGGAGACTAACATCGTCGGCTGGACCGCCTGAGGCGGTCGATCACGCCCCACTGGACCCCGCAGCCGACCCACCCATCATGGTTATTTCGATCGTCGACCTTCCGTCGCTTCCCGTCGAGGAACCGGTGTACGTCTTCGCGCTCGCACTCTGTGCGTTCCTTCTCGGCCCGCTGGCGATCAAGCGGGTAGGCCTTCCGGGCATCGTCAGCGTTGTCCTCATCGGCGCGCTCCTCGGGCCGAACGGTCTCGGCATCGTCGACCACAGCGACGCCATCGTGCTGCTCGGCGAGGTCGGTCTGATCTACCTGCTGTTTACGGTCGGACTCGAACTCGATCTCCAAGGGTTCTCGAAGGCTCCCGAAAACGCGGCACTGTTCGGCCTCACGAGCTTCGGCATCCCCTTCGTAATCGGGACTGCCGCCTGCGTCGCCATACTCGGACTGAACGTCTGGGCAGGGATGCTGCTGTCGGCGGTGTTCGCCTCCCATACGCTGTTGGCGTACCCGGTGGTCAACCAGCTCGGGGTGACCCAGAATCGAGCGGTGACTGCGGTCTTCGGTGGCATTCTATTTACTGACACGCTCGCGCTGTTCGTCCTGCCGCTCGTTACCGGAGCGGTCGCTGGGGGGCTTACTATCGGCCTGTTCGGTAACGTGGTCGCGTCGCTCGCGGTCCTTTTCGCCGCAATCTGGTTCATCGTTCCCCGGATCGGCCGGTGGTTCTTCCAAAACCTCAGCGACGAGAGCTACTTCGAGTTCCTCTTTGTCGCCGCGGCACTCTTTTCGGCGGCCAGTCTGGCGGAACTGCTCGGGGTCGCACCGATCCTCGGTGCGTTCCTCGCCGGGATCGCACTCAACCGGCTCGTCTCGCGCGGCGGGACCCTCCTCAACCGCGTCGAGTTCGTCGGGAGCGCGCTCTTCGTCCCGTTTTTCCTTCTGCACGTCGGGATGCTCGTCGATCCGACAGTGATCCTCGATGGCGTCGAAACGCTGTGGATTGCAGCCGTGATTATCGGTGTCATGCTCGCAACGAAGTGGCTCGCTGCGTGGCTCGTCGCCCGCCTGCAGGGGTACAGTGCCGCCGAGCGCGACGTACTCTTCGGACTCTCTATCGGACAGGCGGCGGCCGCACTGGCCATCACGCTCATCGGCTTCGAGCGGGGGCTGTTCGACGCCACTATCCTCAACGCCGTCGTCCTCATGCTACTCGTTACGGCGGTGCTGAGTCCGTGGCTGACCCAGCGGGCCGCCAGTCGACTCGCACTCTCCAGTCAGGTCGAGCCCGACGATGGATCGCCCACAGACCTGCGACTGCTGCTGCCGCTGTCACATAATGCGAAACTCCAGCGGCGGCTACTCGAACTCGCGCTCGTGCTCAAAGCCGAGGACGGAACCGAGCCGGTCCATGTGCTCACGGTCGTCCAACCCAACCGAGAAGGCGATACCGAAGAGCGCATCTCTCATGCGCGCAACGAGCTTCGGGAACTCGTGGCGGTTGGCGACGCCGCCGAGGTGCCGGTCGACGTCGAGACGCGGGTGAACCACAACGTCGCCTCCGGGGTCGCCCAGAGCGCGCTCGAAGTCGAGGCCGATGCAGTCCTGATGGGATGGGACGCGACGACGCCGTTCAGCAAACAGATCTTCGGGAGCGTTATCGATCAGGTCCTCCGCCGGACGCGCCTGCCGGTGGTGATCTCGCGGCTTGGCCACCCAATCAACACGACGCGCCGGATATTCGTCGTCCTCCCGATGGGTGTCGACCACCACGAGGGGTTCTTCGAGGCGCTGACGCTGCTCAAGCGGCTCGCCGCACGACTCGGGACACCGATGACGATCGTCGTCGTCGACGGGAAGACCCACCAGTTCGAACGGCTCTTCGAACTCGTCGAACCCGAACTCCCGGCCGACTTCGAGGCGATCAACTCGTGGGACGCGCTCGTTCCGTGGCTGAGTGATGAGACCGAACCCGATGACCTCGTAACCGTGCTCTCGCCGCGGCGGGGTGATGTCGGCTGGCACGACCAGCTCGCAAGCCTGCCGGGTCAACTCGCCGAACTCCCGCCACACTCGTTCGTCGTGGTCCATCCACGCGAGAACGATCCGGAGTATGATCGTCGCTTCCTCCAGTTCGAGTGACGGAGGCCGAAGCGACGCCACGGCCCCAACGCAGCCGATACCGGGAGGTTTTACACCGCCGCGCGCACTCTCCCGGGTATGATACTGTCGGACACCGACCTCCTCGACCGGCTGGGCGAGGGCGATCTCGTCGTCGACCCCATCGACGACCTCGACACCCAGGTCCAGCCGGCGAGCATCGACATGCGCCTCGGTTCGGAGTTCCTGGAGTTCCAGCGCACCAACATCCCCTGTATCCACCCGAATCGCGCCGAGGAGGTCGACGACTACGTCCGCGAGACCTACGTCGAAGAGGGCGAGGAGTTCATCCTCCATCCCGGCGATTTCGTCCTCGGCACCACCAAGGAGCGCGTCGAGATCCCCGACGACCTCGTGGCGACCGTCGAAGGCCGGTCGTCGCTCGGTCGACTCGCCATTATAATTCACGCTACAGCAGGTTTTATTGATCCGGGTTTCTCTGGACAAATAACTCTCGAACTCTCGAATCTGGGGGCCGCGCCGGTCGCCCTCTCGCCGGGGATGCGCGTCTCACAGATCGTCTTTACCGAACTCAAGTCGGACGCAACCCGGCCTTACGGAGCCGAGCGGGGCTCGAAGTATCAGGATCAGGCCGGGCCGCGGGCCTCGAAGATTCAGGACGACCCCGAGTTCGTCTCGACCGACGAATCCAAACCCAGCCCGAACGAAGAGTAACCAATGAAATTCATCGAAGAACTCGTCGTCGAGGACTTTCTCCCGACGATCCGGTCGATGTTGGCCGAAGCCCTCCGGGACCGCGAGCTAACTCAGCGGGAGGTCGCCGACGTACTCGGAATCAGCCAGTCAGCAGTGTCAAAATACGCCCACGGCGAGGTCGCCCGCAACGAGCAGATCGCAACCGACGACCGGGTGGTCGACCTCGTCGAGGCGGTCGCCGATGGGCTGGCCACGGGCGATATGAGTCGGGTTCAGGCCTTGGTCGAGATCGAGGTGCTGATCCGCCAACTGGAGGACGGCGACCTGCTGGCCGAACTCCACGAGGAGGCCATGCCCGGCCTCGTCGAGGCCGACGTCGACTTCTCGATCCACGATCCCGAGAGCAACATCCGGACGACAGAACAGGTCCTGTCGTCGGTCCGCCGCGGCCTCCGGACGCTCACCAGCACCGGCGGGTTCGCCACGCTCATCCCGAACGTCGGCTCGAACCTCGTCGAGTGTCTCCCCGACGCCGCGACCGTCGACGACGTCGCGGGCGTCCCCGGCCGGATCTTCGATATCAAGGGCCGGGCGACCGTTCCCTCCGACCCCGAGTTCGGCGTCAGCGAACACGTCGCCTCGGTGCTGCTGGCCGCCCGGACCCACGCGGTCGACGTCCAAGCCGGCCTCAATATCAGCTACGACGCCGACCTCATCGACGCCTTCGAGGATGCGGGCTACACCACCGTCGAGTTCGACTCCGAGGCCCGCGAGCAACTGGAGTCGACCATCGGCGAGGCGGTCGCCGACGCCGACCTCACCGAGACGTTCGTCTGCTATCAGACCGGCGGTTTCGGCATCGAACCCATCTCCTACGTGCTCGGCCCCGACGCCCCGACGGTCGCCACAACCGTCCGATCGGTCATCTGAGCGTCGACTGCGCCACCGTGGCTCCGGTCACTCGGCGTCCGCGTCAGCGTCCGACGACTGGTGGGTTTCGGTCGTGTCCTCGCCGAGCGTGATCCCACACCGAAGTTCAGCGTGAGAGCGGTAGTCGACTCCCACCGTCCGCTCCGAGAGGGCTACTGTATCCGCTGCGTCCTCCGCTCGGTCTCTGTCGTCACGGCCGTCGGTCTCATCTGTCGCCATACGATCCCATCAACTCGAACGATACTTTGTTAGCCACGCCATATTTATACTGACCGACAGTCCACAGGAGACATGACCGTATTCAAGCCGAGTACGGTCAACTTACTCACAGTATACATACCATACTTCGACCACGCTGCTCAGTGACGCCACCGAACTGTGCTGCTCGGTGTCAGTAACCGACGACTGACAGTACCCCCGTCGGCCTGTTTTTGCGTGTTCGCCGCGACA
>JAWOEO010000309.1:0-5215 GCA_046482755.1 Halohasta sp.
CAACGGCGAGATCGACGACACCGACGACATTGACGTCAAAAAGCTCCGTGAGGACGGCGAGGCACGTGCGGACATCGCCGAAGGAATGGACGGTGTCTCCGCGCGCTTCATCGGCGACGAGATCGCCGAGGCGATCATGGATTCGACCCACCGCGGCCGCAGCTACCTGAGCCCCCTCACCACCTTCCGACACTTCGAGGAGAACCTCGAAACCCACGGTTCGATCCCCGAGGACAACATCGACCGCTACCAGCGCTACCTCGAGATGGTCCGCGAGGAGTACAAGAACCGGGCCATCGAGGACGTCCGCCATGCCCTCGCCTACGATCTGGATGAGATCCAGCGACAAGGTGAAAAATACATGGACCACGTGATGGCCTACATCGACGACGCGACCGTCGCCGACGAGCTCACGGGCCGCGAGCAGGAGCCCGACGAGACGTTCCTCCGGTCGGTCGAGGAGAAACTCGACATTCCCGCCGACCGCAAGGACGACTTCCGCCAAGAGGTCTCTAACTGGGTCTCAAGGCGCGCCCGCGAGGGAATCAGTTTCAACCCGCAGGACAACGACCGCCTCCGACGCGCCTTGGAGCGCAAGCTCTGGGAGGACAAGAAACACAACATCAACTTCTCGGCGCTGGTCTCGGCGAACGAGCTCGACGACGACGAGCGCAGCGCGTGGGTCGACGCGCTCCGCGAGCAGGGGTACTCCGAGGAGGGAGCCCGCGAGGTACTGGAGTTCGCCGGGGCGGAAGTCGCCAAGAGCGAACTCGAAGAAGATGTCTGAGGACTACATCACCGCCGCCGACCGCCAGCTCCAGCGGGCCTACGAGGGGCCGATGGGCCTCGACGAGTACGTCGAGGCGGCCTTCCAGTCGCCATCGATCGCGGCGCATGCTAGTCGCTACCTACTGGCGGCCATCGAATCGATGGGCACCCGCACGGTGATCGAGGAGGGCGAGGAGCGGGAGCGCTACCGGTTTTTCGACGATCCGCACAACAACGGCGAACACGCGGTGCTCGGCAACACGGCCGTGCTCAACGCCTTCGTCGACGACCTCCGAACTATCGCCGCAAACCGCGGCAAGGGCGAGAAGATCATCTGGTTCGACGGCCCAACCGCGACCGGCAAATCGGAGCTCAAGCGGTGTCTCGTCAACGGGCTGCGGGAGTACTCGAAGACGCCCGAGGGACGGCGCTACACGCTCGAATGGAACATCACTGGCGCGGAAGGCGGCCGTGGGCTGAGCTACGGCGAGGATGTGGGCGACGACGACCAGTGGTACGAGAGCCCGGTGCAGGTCCACCCGCTTGCGATCTTCCCGAAGGCCGTCCGCGAGGACCTGCTGGCCCAACTCAACGACCGCGACCCCGAGGGGCCGCCGATCGTCGTCGACGGCGAACTCGACCCCTTCAGCCGCGAGGCCTACGACTACCTCGAATCGCGGTACCGGGAGGCCGGCACTCGGAAGCTGTTCTCGTCGATCACCGACGACAGTCACCTCCGGGTGAAAAACTACATCGTCGACGTCGGCCGGGGGATCGGCATCCTCCACTCCGAGGACGACGGCAGCCCCAAAGAGCGGCTCGTCGGCTCGTGGATGCCCGGTATGCTGCGGGAACTCGACTCACGGGGTAGAAAGAACCCACAGGCGTTCAGCTACGACGGGGTGCTCTCGCAGGGGAACGGGCTGATAACGATCGTGGAGGACGCGAGCCAGCACGCCGATCTCCTCCGCAAACTGCTGAACGTCCCCGACGAGGGGCGGGTAAAACTGGACAAGGGAATCGGGATGGATATCGACACCCAACTGGTGATGATTTCGAATCCCGATCTCGATGCCGAACTCGACCAGTACGCCGACCGCAACGGCCGGGACCCGCTGAAGGCGCTCAAGCGTCGACTCGACCGCCACGAGTTCCGGTATCTGACCAACCGGCGGCTGGAGGCCGAACTCATCCGCCGGGAGCTCACCGCCGAAACGAGCGTCTGGGCGGATCTCGACGACGAGGAGATCGAAACCCGAGTCCGGGCCCCACTGTCGATTACGATCCGCGACGGCCGCGGCGAGACCCGGCAGCGCGAACTCGCACCGTTCGCGATCGGGGCGGCGGCGATGTACAGCGTGGTTAGCCGGCTCGACGGCGAGGACGTGCCCTCGGAACTCTCGCTGATCGAGAAGGCACGGCTCTTCGAACAGGGCTACCTACAGGACGGCGACGAGCGCCGGGAGATCGAGGCGTTCGACATCGTCGCCGACGCCGATGGGGGCCACGGGATCCCGGTCACCTACACCCGTGACATCATCGCCGACCTGCTCCACGAGGAGACCGGCCGAGCGCACCCCGACCACCCGGTCGAGGACGTGGTGATGCCCGCCGACGTGCTGAACGCGATGGCCGAGTCACTCTCCACTGCACCGGTCTTCTCGCGGGCCGAGGCCGCCGAGTACGAGAACCGGCTGCCCGCGGTGAAGGATTTCGTGCTCGAACAGCAGGAACACGCGGTGTTGCAGGCGCTGTTGGCCGACAAAAGCGTCTCGACGGAGACGGTCGCCGAGTACGTCGAACACGTCTACGCGTGGGACGGCGACGGGACCGTCGAGACCGAGCGCGGCCGCGTCGACCCCGATCCGTTGTTGATGAAGGTCTTCGAGACCGAACACCTCGGCCGGTTCGGGTCGAGCGACTACACCGGCAACGCGCCCTCGGCCGAGGTCGAGCAGTTCCGCCGCGAGAAGGTCATCACCGCGCTCAACCGGTATGCGTGGGAACACCGCGACGAGGGGTTTTCGATCGACAACGTCGACCTGACCTCGATCCCGGTGATCCGCGCGGTGCTCGAAACGTACGACTGGGCGGACGTCAAGCGGATCTACCCCGACTTCGATCCCCGCCAGTGGGAGGACCCACCAGCAGGGACCGAAACCGAGCGGCTCAAAGCGGAGACGGTCGACCGGCTCTGCGAGAACGAGTACACGCCGGCGTCGGCCGAACTGACCACGCGGGCGGTCATGCGTGAGGTGCAACACAAATGGGACTGAGAGACGACATCGACCGGTTTCGAGAGGTCGGCGACCAGCGCAGACAGGACCTCGAAGCGTTCATCAGCTACGGCGATTTGGGAGGGTCGCGGCCGGATCAGGTGAAGATCCCCGTAAAGATCGTCGACCTCCCGGAGTTCAGCTACGACAAGCGGTCGATGGGTGGCGTCGGCCAGGGACAGGGTGGCACACCCCAGCCCGGCCAGCCGGTCGGCCCGCCCCAACCGGGGGAGGGCGACGAGGAGGGCGATCCCGGCGAGGAGGGTGCCGACCACGAGTACTACGAGATGGACCCCGAGGAGTTCGCCGAAGAACTCGACGAGGAGTTGGGACTGGATCTCGAACCCAAAGGCAAACGCGTCGTCGAGGAGGTTGAGGGTGATTTCACCGACGTGACCAAGGTCGGTCCGAAGGGGACCCTCGATTTCGAGGAGCTCTTCAAACGGGGTCTGAAGCGCAAACTGGCGATGGACTTCGACGACGAGTACATCCGCGAGGCGCTCAAGGTCGACGGCAAGGGGCCACGAGCGATCTTCGAGTGGGCCCGCGGCGAGCGGATCCCCGTCTCCTTTGCGTGGATCGAGGAGACCTACAACGAAATCCCCGCCGACGAGCGGACGAAGTGGTCGACGTTCGAGGAGTTCGAGGAAAACGTCGAGCGAACCACTGTCGGCCAGCGCATCCGCCGCGATGGCCTCAAGGAGATCCCGTTCCGCCGGGAGGACGAGCGCTACCGCCACCCCGAGATCATCGAGAAGAAGGAGCGCAACGTCGTCGTCATCAACATCCGAGACGTCTCGGGGTCGATGCGCGAACAAAAGCGCGAACTCGTCGAGCGAACCTTGACGCCGCTGGACTGGTATCTGACCGGCAAGTACCACAACGCCGAGTTCCACTACATCGCCCACGATGCCGACGCCTGGGAGGTCGACCGAAGCGATTTCTTCGGCATCCGCTCGGGCGGCGGAACTCGAATCTCCTCGGCCTACGAACTGGCTGCCGAGATCCTCGAGGAGTACCCCTTCAGCGAGTGGAACCGCTACGTGTTCGCCGCCGGGGACTCCGAAAACTCCTCGAACGACACGAAAGACCGTGTGGTGCCACTGATTCAGGAGATTCCGGCCAATCTCCATGCCTACGTCGAGACCCAACCCGGCGGGACGGCGATCAACGCGACCCACGCCGAGGAGGTCGACCGTGCGCTCGGACGCGAGGACAACGTCGCCGTCACACGGGTAACCGGACCCGACGACGTGGTCGAGGCGATCTACGAGATCCTCAGCACCGAAGACGCAGCGGGTGATTCACAATGAAAGACGAACGACTCGACGCCAGACGCATCGCCGCCGGACTCGACGAATCGGTGCGGGAAGCGGCGGCGCTGGCACAGAAACTCGGATTAGCCCCCTACCCGGTGAACTACTGGATCGTCGACCACGACGAGATGAACGAACTCATCGCCTACAGCGGCTTTCAGGACCGCTACCCACACTGGCGCTGGGGGATGGCCTACGACCGCCAACAGAAGAAGGATCAGTTCGGGATGGGGAAGGCCTTCGAGATCGTCAACAACGACAATCCGAGCCACGCTTTCCTCCAGGAGTCGAACACGATGGCCGACCAGAAGGCCGTCATCACCCACGTCGAGGCGCATGCGGACTTCTTCGCCAACAACAGTTGGTTCGGCCTCTACAGCGACCGCGGTACCGCCGGCAGCGACCCCGACGCCGCCGCGATGCTCGAACGCCACGGCGAGGCGATCGAACGCTACATGGAGGACCCCGAGATCGACCGCACCGAGGTCGAACGGCTGATCGACGCGGTGCTCTGTATCGAGGACACCATCGACCAACACCGCCCGCTCGCGGCGGCCGACAGCGACGAGGACGCGCCCGATCTCGACGATATCGGCGACAAACTCGACCAACTCGGCCTCTCGGAGGACGTCCGCCAGCAGGTCTTCGACGAGGAGTGGCTCGAAGACCGGGCAGAGGCAGACGACGCGGCCGGGATCGACGACCCACGACTCGACGTGATCGCGTTCCTCCGGGACCACGGCAAACGCTTCGATCCCGACGCGGAGAAGGCAGTCGACCGCGAGGAGTGGGAGACCGACGTGATCGAACGCCTCCGGGAGGAGTCCTACTACTTCGCTGCCCAGAAGATGACCA
>JAWOEO010000362.1:0-3064 GCA_046482755.1 Halohasta sp.
CGGCCTTCTCGAAGGATTCCGAGCGCAACGAGCAGGTAGTGATCGACTGCGGCGAGTACCAAGTCATTCAGATCGCGGGCTGGTTCGCCCGCCGGATCCACCCGTATGTCGAGCCGGGCGACGAACTCGTTCGGGGCCAGCGGGTCGGTCACATCTCCTTCGGGAGCCGGGTCGACGTGGTGTTGCCCGCCGGCTACGCCGAGGACGATCTGCTGGTCGAGACGGGCGAGGCGGTCACCGCCGGTGAGACGCGACTGGTCGACGATACAGGAAAGTAGTCGGTGCCTACTGCCACCTGCTGGCTACCACGGCTCGTCCTTCGCGCCGATCTTGAACGCGACAACATTGGTGCTCACGTGCAGCAGCGGCGTTATAACGAGGATAACCGCGATGACGGCGGGCGTGAACGTCGACAGCGCCCAGTCGGCGGCCAACAGGAACGACAGGGCGAGCGCGCCGACGACGAAATCGAGTTGATCGAGGCCGGGGAACGCCGCGCCGCGCTGGCGGCCGCTCCGGCGTTTGATAAACGAGGCACCGATATCGCCGACCATCGCGCCGAATGCGAGGCCGACCGCAGCAGGGAGGGGAAACGTCGGCAGCGAGACGCCGAGCGTCGCGGAGGCGGGTCCGGAGAGTGCGTTGAGCCCTACTGCCAGCAGGACGCCGGCGAGCGTGCCGACGGCGGTGCCGCGCCACGTTTTCCCGTCGCCCAACACACGCTTGCCGTTCCACGTCCGGCCGCCGTCGATGGGTCGACCCCCACCGGCGAGCACCGCCGCGTTGTTCGGGACGTAGGCGGGCAACATCGCCCAGAAGGCTGTCGCCACGAGTGAACCGACCATACCGATGGCAGGCGAAGCCGGTTCTTAAGTTCCCGCGGTTCGGCGCGGCCGCCGGGTGGCCCAATATTCATGCCGGTCGAAACGGTGAAACCACCGACCCACCAACTGAACGGTATCCAATGCTGACAAAGCGCATCATCCCCTGTATCGACGTCGACACCGACGACGAGGGCAACCCTGCCGTCTACACCGGTGTCAACTTCGAGGACCTCAAATACACCGGCGACCCCGTCGAGATGGCCAAAGCCTACAACGAGGCCGGCGCCGACGAGTTCGTCTTTCTGGATATCACCGCCTCAGCCGAGGGACGGGAAACCATGCTCGAAACCGTCTCGGCGGTCGCCGACGAGTGTTTTATTCCACTTACCGTCGGCGGCGGCATCCGCACGAAGGAAGACATCAAGGAGACCCTCCGGGCCGGCGCGGACAAGGTCTCGATCAACACCGCCGCCCTCCAGCGGCCCGAATTGATTACAGAGGGTGCCGAAGCCTTCGGCAGCCAGTGTATCGTGATCTCGGTCGACGCCCGCCGCCGATTCGACGACGAGGGCGAGTATTATGCGACCGTCGACGGCGAGGAATGCTGGTTCGAGTGTACGATCAAGGTCGGCCGCGAGGGGACCGGTCGGGATGTGGTCGCGTGGGCTATCGAGGCCGAAGAGCGCGGTGCGGGCGAGCTGTTCGTCAACTCTATCGACACCGACGGCACCAAGGACGGTTACGACATCCCGCTGACGAAGGCGGTCTGTGACAACGTCTCGACCCCGGTGATCGCCTCCTCGGGCTGTGGCTCGCCCGACCACATGGCCGAGGTGTTCACCGAGGCCGGTGCGGACGCCGGGCTGGCGGCCTCGATCTTCCACTTCGACGAGTACTCGATCCAGGAGGTCAAAGCCGACCTCGCCGACCAGGGGATTCCGGTCCGGCGCTGACGTGGGCGAGCCGACCCGAGTTTCGTCTCTCGAATGACAACTGCTTTTATCCGCGGCCCCGATTGCGGAGTCGTGCCCTCCACCAATCACCCCGATCGTCGACCCCCCATCGAACCGTCGGCTCCCGGTGACGGCGCTGCCGTCGACGAACTCGTCTTCGCCGGCCGGACCACGACGACGCCGGACGGTCGAACCGAGTACACGGTCTTCGAGGCCGGCATGGCCCCTACCGAACGGACGACACGCTGGCTGACAGTCGACGAAAAACAGGTCGTGTCGCTGGCCGATCGCCGGTAGCTGACTCGTCGCTGCCGGTTAGACCGCGGCCTCGAAGGCGTCGGCGAAGCTGTCGGTCGTCTCCCGCACGCCGGTGGCGGCCTCAGCCAGCGCATCAAGCGGATCGGTGCCGTCCTCGGTCGTGATCGAGAGCACGGGATCGGTCTGGCCGCCGGACTGCTCTGGATTGACGTCGTAGGTCGCCGCCGCGACTGCCTCGGCCTCCAGCAGTTCGCCTTTGAGCACGTTCATGAAGGTGTGATCCTCGCCGGCGATCTCGATCCGGAGTTCCGTCTCGGTCTTCTCGATAACCCGCAGTTCCATACCCGGCGTTCGGCAGTTCGGCGTTTCAGTGTTTCGTTGTCCCGTAGGCGCTCGCGTCGTCGGTCGACTCCGTCGGATGGGGGCTCCGAGCAAAAAGCCTATAGTTGCGACAGGGTTATCGGGTGATAGAGATGGTCAGTCCGATTCCACTACAGATCACGCCCGGCCCAGAGCTGCTCATCATCCTGCTGGTGTTGGTGCTCTTGTTCGGCGCGAACAAGATCCCCAAGCTCGCCCGGTCGACGGGACAGGCGATGGGCGAGTTCAAGAAGGGCCGCGAGGAGATCGAAGACGAACTCAGCGAGATGACCGACCCGGATGCGAGCCCCTCGGAGACGGCCAGCGAGCCGACCGAGGAGGCCGACGAGACCGAGACGGAAACCGAAACGGCGAAGTGAGACCAGTCGGGCCGGACGTTTTCCCATTTTCAGGCATCCTAGCGACTGCTCGTGGACACGTGGCCTAGTGGACAGGGCGAGTGGTTCCTAACCGCTCGATCGTGGGTTCGAATCCCACCGTGTCCGTTGTCTACGAACGCAAGTGAGTAGCAACGGAACAGGGATTCGAACCCGGGAAGTCGCAGCGGCCGAGCGTAGCGAGGCCGACCGTCTTCCTTCGGTTCGAATCCCACCGTGTCCGTTATCTGCGAGTGAAACGAGCAGTGACACGACTTATTGTCCCGACGGG
>JAWOEO010000249.1:0-2864 GCA_046482755.1 Halohasta sp.
CGTTCCATCCGAATGCCCTGGTATACTTAAGGGCATCGTTGTGGGATGGCCGCCGTCGGGCGATTCCGACGCCGGGTGTCGACCGGGTGTGACCCGTTCGACCGTCGCATTTCATCGGATGGGAGGTATATATTTAACCCCGTCGAAGGAAGGCCGCCTCGGCATGCGGTTTCATGGCGTGTGGGGAGCCGAACATACCTCAGGTGTGCAACAGACGGCTCTCGGATCGAGGGGTCGACCGGCCCCTTGGAAAGTCCCAATCTGACACTGCGTCGAGGTGGTCGTCTGCATCGCGTCGACTAACGTATCGGCCGGAGTTGCAACTGATCGGCCAACCAAGAGGCGCACGATACCGAGTGGCCAGCGCCACAAGCGACGGATGGCAGGTCGATATACGGACCACAAAACGAGGAGTAGCCAGTGGCGGGAGTGGCGCAACGAACCCACCCATTCAACGTGATCCTGTCGTGCGCGCGCACGTGAAGAGGATTTTCAATCACGGGAGCGACCGGATAGCGAACCACGAAGGCGGGCAGCCGGTGTTTGATGTCGACGAGGCAATACCGACACCGGATCCGTCGACGAAGCGTGCGGACACGACGACTCATAGCCCCCACCGGTCCATGTCACCATGGGTGTCAGACCTGTGACGAACCGATAGGCACAAAACCCCCATCAGGCAGCAGTTGAGACGGAGAGAGTACAGACACGAAACCCACAAGAGAAACCTCAAATACCTCGAATTATGCAAATTGAGGTTGTACGTCCAGACAGGAAACGTATAAAACCGGCGAAAGTAGTTTATAACGCGTCGGTTTATAAGGGAGGATCGTATATAAGCTGGTATAGATGACAGCGCCGGCAGACTCCATCGAAATCCAGAACGTGGTCGCATCGACAGGCATCGGTCAGGAGCTCGATCTCGAAGCCCTCGCCGAGGACCTTCCGGGAGCCGATTTTAACCCCGACAACTTCCCCGGACTCGTCTACCGGACGCAGGAACCGAAGGCCGCCGCCCTGATCTTCCGGTCGGGGAAGATCGTCTGTACCGGTGCCAAAAGTATCGACGATGTCCACGAGGCACTCGGCATCATCTTCGAGAAGCTCCGTGGGCTGTCGATTCCGGTCGAAGACGATCCGGAGATCACCGTCCAGAACATCGTCTCGAGTGCTGATCTGGGCCACAACCTCAACCTCAACGCGTTGGCGATCGGTCTCGGCCTCGAAGACGTCGAGTACGAACCCGAACAGTTCCCCGGCCTCGTCTACCGGATGGACGAGCCCGAGGTCGTCATTCTGCTGTTCGGCTCCGGCAAGATCGTCATCACCGGCGGCAAGCAGACCCAAGACGCGACGGCCGCCGTCGAACAGATCGTCGACCGGATCGAAAACCTCGGCCTGCTGGGCTGAGAGCGGTCGACCTGTGGTTTTCGGCCCACGGTACGTCGACGGCGTCGAAGTCGCGTGAGAACACGCGAACGGCGCAGTCGACCGGCGGTCCATTACTCGTTTTCGGTCAACACGTCTTTGACGACCTCCGGGTCTTCGAGCAGTTGGTGGTTGGTGTAGCTCCCCTCGGCGCTGCCGCCGCTGTGTTTGGACTGCTCGATGATGTCGAGGAAGGCATGTTCCTTCAGGAGGTCCCGAACGCGGCGCAGCGAGAGGCTGTCAGAGCCCTCCTGTCGGCAGATGTTCTCGTAGATCGCATACACCCGGCTGGTTCGGAACCCCTCCTGTTGGCCCTCCGAGAGCGAGAGGACCGCAAGGGCCTGGAGGACATACCGGGAGTGCGGCGTCGACCCCCGAATCAACTCCCGGAACCGGTCGGTTTCGGCCCGCTGGCGGGCCTGGGTGACGAACTGCTCTCTGACGGTCGTCGAGCCGTTCGACTGGGCGATCTCGCCGGCGTACCGCAGGATGTCGATCGCCTTGCGTGCATCCCCGTGTTCGCGGGCTGCGAGGGCCGCAGCCCGCGGGATCGTCGACGGTTCGAGGACGCCATCGCGGAAGGCGTCGCTGCGGGCTTCCATGATGTTCCGGAGTTGGTTGGCGTCGTACGGGGGAAAGACGAACTCGCGTTCACAGAGGCTCGATTTGACGCGTTCGTCCATCCGATCCTTGTACTGGATCTTGTTGCTGATCCCCAGCACGCCGAGCTTACAGTCGGTGACCTTGCCGGCCTCGCCCGCACGCGAGAGTTGCATGAGAATGTCGTCGTCGCTGAGCTTGTCGATCTCGTCGAGAATGATGAGGACGACGTCGAACCGCTGGTCGAGGATGCGCCAGAGCCGTTTGTAGTAGGTCGACGTGCTCAGGCCCTTGTCGGGGATGTTGATCTCGGTTTCGGCGACCTCGTTGACGCTGTCGGCGATCGTCTGGACGGCCTGGGTTTCGGTCGGTCTCTGGTGTGCAGCGATTCGAAATACAATGTATGAACAACACTTCCATGATGTGGGTGCAAGTGCCCCAAGGACGCGTGTTGGATGGCCAAGCTGGAAAGAAACAGCACCAACGCCGGGCCAGCATCGTTACATTTGTTATGGATATCATGGGTGTAAACGTCGAGTCGGCGACGCGCATGATTCGTAAGCAGCGCGAAGTCTTTACAGAGGCGGCGTCGCGCGCGTTGGTTGTGTCGAACCAGCGTCTTGGTGTAGAGGCCACGCTTCAGGTCATGAAGGCATGCCATTCCTCCTGGACGAGCATGCGGGCCTTGAAGAGAGTCCTCGTCCACTATGGGATCCACTTGAAGGTGGCGTCGGAGGCGGCTGTTAAAGAACACGTTCAGGAGTTCTCCGTGGAAATGGCGTACTTTCGGGCTTACCTCAATGGTGCCAAAGGAATCAAAGTCGAAGCCCTAGTGT
>JAWOEO010000054.1:0-4343 GCA_046482755.1 Halohasta sp.
GTGGACCGATCCCGACTACGTCGCCGCGATCGTCGGCGTGCTCGCGGCCGGGTCACTCGTCTTCTACAGCGCGCTGGTCGCGGGTCCGCCCACCGTCGAGACGGTGCTGTTCGTCGGCCTGTGGGTGACGCTGCCAACCACCGTCGCCTACGAGATCGCCCGGCGACTGGGCTAGTCGTCACTCGTCGACCGACGGCACGCTCCCGACGACCGTATACTGGAAGCCGCCGTCCAGCAGCGAGACGTCGAACCGCGCGTCGGCCAGCAGTTCGGCCAACGCCTCGGGCGTCCGGAAGGTCGACTGCATCCGGATCGCGTGTTCGGCGCGGACGAGCCCCCACCCCAGCGGGTGGCTCGGATCGAACTCCCGGACGACGAAGACGCCGCCGGGCCGGATCACGCGGGCGGCCTCCGCGACCACGGCCGCATGGTCGGGCATATGGTGGAAGGCGTCGACCACAATGGCGGCGTCGACCGCGTCGTCGGCCAACGGCAGCCCTCGGGCGTCGCCCTGTACCGCGCCCAAGGGACCGACCCGGTCGCCATCGGCGGGGCGGCCGAGTCGCCGGCCGGTCTCGTCGGGCTGGCGGCTCCGGGCCCGTCGGAGCATCGGCCGGGAGACGTCGACGACGGTTCGCTCGGGAGCGTCGACCGCGATCGTCGCCCGGCCGCTGCCGCCGCCGAGATCCAGCAGGTGGTCGAGGGGTCCCTCGACGCGGGCCAGCCCCGCGGTCAGCGCCGCCCGGTCGGCCGCGGGCATCACCAGATCGTAGATCGGGGCCAGCCGGTCGAAGAACCGAACGTCGCCGAGTCCGTGCATAGGGGCCGTTTCGCGACCGGACTGGTAGCTGTTGCCCTCCCGGAATCGCCAGCGGTTTCCGTCGGCCGGTCGACCGCCAGCCATGCACATTAGCGTGATCGGAAGCGGCTCGGAACTCGACGCGGAAACGGCCGCCGACGCCGAAGCTGTCGGCCGGCTGGTGGCCGAACGGGGCCACACGCTCGTCTGTGGCGGGATGGGTGGCGTGATGGCCGCAGCCTGTCGTGGGGCGCGATCGGCCGGCGGCGAGACGATCGGCATCCTGCCGGTCGACGACCCCGCGGCGGCCAACGAGTACGTCACGACGCCGATCGCCACCGGGATGGGCCACGCCCGGAACGTCTTGGTGCCGCTGAACGGCGATGCCGTGATCGCCATCACCGGAGCCGGCGGGACGCTCTCGGAACTCGGCTTTGCGGCCGTCTACGACCGGCCGGTCGCCGGCCTACGAACCCACGACCTGCCGTGGATTGAGGCCGTCGACACCCCAGAGGCGGCCGTCGACTACGCCGAAGCCGCCGCCGAGTCGTAACCCGCCGCCGAGCCGTAACCACCGTTCGCCGTCGGGCTTTCAGTGCTGAGAATCGGGACAACAGACTTAGGCCGGGGTGGAATCTCGTCGGCGTATGCAGCGACGCACGTACCTCGGGCTCGCGGCGACCGGTGTAGTCGGCGGACTGGCTGGCTGTTCGTCGGCCAACGACGGCCAGGAGTTCCCGCCCTATCCCGACAGCGAAACGATCGAACGCTCCGGCGACGGCACCGGCATCAGTGAGGCCTTCGAGATCGCTGGCGACGGCCCGACGCTGATCGACATGGAACACGAGGGCGTCGACAACTTCACCGTCACGCTCGATTCGGCCGATTCGGTCGACGAGGAGACGGCCGACAACGGCACCGAAACCGCGACAAACGATACCACGTCGACCGATACCGACACAGGCAACGAGTCCGAACCGACCGAAACCGACACCGGCAACGACACCGTCTCGGGCAACGATTCCGCGACCGGCAACACCACCGAGACCGACACCGTGACTGCGGGCGAGTCGAGCGACGAGCGTTCGGAGGAGGATCCGGTGACGACCGTTGCGACGGCGATTGGCCCCTACGACGGCCGATCGCTCCAGCCGATCGAGACCGGCGAGTACGTCCTCCGGGTCAGGGAGGCTGACGATGCGTGGTCGGCGACGATCTACGATCTGCCGGCCTACGAGGACGGCGTCGGCATCGAACTCCCGATCGAACGCGAGGGCGACCAGTACGACGTGATCGGGCCGGTCGACTTCGGTGAGCAGTCCTCGACCGACTTTTCTTTCTCGGTAAGCGGCGAGGGCCTCCACCGGGTTTTCCTCACCGACCGCGAGGGCGAGGAGTCCCTGACGGTGGTCAACCTCAGCGACGATGGCGAGGAGACCGTCTCCCAGCAGATCGCCGGTGTGGGGTACGTCGAGATCCTCTCGTTCGGCTCGTGGACGTTCGAACTGTCGGATTAGCGGAGGTCGGCCAACAGCGCGTCGATCGCCGCGATCGCCGCCTCGGTGTCGCCGTCCTCGCGGGCGGCCCGTCGCAAGTCGTCGAACCGGTCGGCCAACGCGTCGACCGCCTCGTCGTCGAGCCCGCGAGGGTCGAGCACCGGCACACCCTCCAGTTCGTTGGGTTCGATCTTGTCCATCCCCGAGGCGTAGGTCCGGCCCGACCGCCGGACGACCTCGCTGGCAAACTCGCTGTTGAGATAGGCAAGCAGGGCGCGCCGTTCGGCATCGGTGAGGTCGACGTCGAAGTAGAGTCCATGCAGATTGCTCAACGTGCGGGCATCGGTCCGGTTCTCGATGAAGCGGCTCCCGCCGCGGCTCATGTAGGTGACGATCACCGGCGGGGGGTCACGGCGGTCGACGACGTACCACGGGCTCCGGTGGCGGGCGAGATAACCGTCGTGAGCCGCGATTTCCTCGGTGAGGCCGTACTGGAGATAGTCGACAATACCGCCCACGTCGCTGGCCTCGGCGTCGCCGGCGTCGTCGACCCCCTTCGCGTAGGCCGCGAGCGTGCGATCCGCGCCGCGCTCGGTCGGCCGCAGGGCCGCCGCCGTCTCGCTGTCGAGGTCTGTCAGGTGGTAAAGCACCCAGACCTCGTGGCCGGCCTCGCGGTCGGCCGCCCAGTCGGCGGGGGTGTAGTCGTAGCCCGGCACGCGCCGGGCGTTGCGGACGATCTTCGAGAGAGACCGCTCGTCGATCCCCCACTCGTCGACCGCCTGCTGGGTGAGACAAAAGAAGTCGTTCTGGCCGGTGGCGATCCCGCGGGTGACCGTGGCGAGTTCGGAGAGGGCGACCAGATCGCTCGTGTCGACCTCAAGGGGGTCGAACAGCCCGGTCCACTTCTCGACCGGATCGAGGTCGGCCTGCGGGACGACGTTGACGAACCCCCAGTCGGTCTCGCCCTCCGTCTCGCCGTCGATGGCGGCGAGGAGGTCGGCCTCGCTCGGCTCACCGTCGACGCGGACGATCCGGGTCAGCGCCGAGGACTCGCCGTCCGGTTTTTCGAGGAAGCTCACCAGACTCGTCGTCAGCGCCTCGTCGAACTGCGAGTCGTCGTCCCGGTCGAACAACACGAGCGCACGGATGTCGAACGCGTCGGCCAGAAACCGCTTGAGCGGCTCGCCGTAGCCGGTTTCGAGGAACTCGCTGGGAGTGATAAACGAGAGCCGCCCGCCGGGGGCGAGGCAGTCGGCGGCGTGGTAGTAGAAGTAGGCGTACAGTGGCGACAGCGCACTAACGGTGCCGTCGACTTCGGCTTCGGCCTGCGCGTTGAGCCGCGCCTTGTAGTCGGCGTCGAGTTCGTGGTGCCGCGAGTAGGGCGGGTTCGAGATGACCGCGTCGACCGGCCCGACCTCGTCGGGGTCGACGTCGAGAAAGTCCCCGACGCGGAGGCCGTGCGGCTCGCCGCGATTCAACAGGGCCAGCGCGGTCGCGGCCATGACGACCGCGAGTTCGTTCATGTCGACGCCGTGGATGTCGACCAGCGGCGGCCGGTCGGCCAGCGCCTGCTTGCGTCGGTAGGCCGCCGCCGCCAGCGCCCCCGCACCCATTCCCGGATCGAGAACGGTCTCCTCGCCGTCGGTAATGAGCCACCGAGCCATCAGCGAGGCGATCGCCGGTGGGGTGCGGAACTGGCCGAGTTTCCGGCGGGCCGACTGGGGGGTGATGGACTCGAACAGTCGACCGATCCGCTCGGCGGGCTCATCGGCTGCCAGCAGGTCGTGGCGCGCGGCAAGCAGATCAGCGAGGGCGTCGGCGTCGACCACGTTGGCCACCCGGTCGAGGACGTACTCGGCCTGCAACGTTTCCTGTCCTGCGCAACTTGCGAGGAAAAATGTACCACTCCCCTTTTTGTCCGCGCGCAGTAGGATCCAATCGCGTCGATAGGTATCGCGGTTGCGGATGACGTTTTGTTTGCCGCCAGTCCGACCAACGGGAGGACGGCTTGCGGCAGGCAGCTTTCCACCCGGATAAATCTAACCGCC
>JAWOEO010000158.1:0-2953 GCA_046482755.1 Halohasta sp.
GTGTGAGAACCCGCCCTGCGTACAGGTGTGTCCGGTCTCGGCGACCTACAAGATGGACGACGGCGTCGTCAACATCGACTACGATCGGTGTATCGGCTGTCGGTACTGTATGATCGCCTGCCCGTACGGCGCGCGCTACTTCGACTTCGGCGAGAACTACGACGACGAAGTCGACGAGGCCGGCGAGATCACCAGTCCGGAGTACGGCGTCGACCGCGGCAAACGCGAGGAGAACAAATCACCCATCGGTAACGTCCGGAAGTGTAACTTCTGTACCCACCGGCTCGAACGCGGCGAGGAACCGGCCTGTGTGGAGACCTGTATCGGTGATTCGCGCAACATGGGCGACCTCGACGATCCCGACAGCGAGGTCGCGAAGATGGCCGACTCGGATCGGGCGTTCCAACTGAAAGCAGACGAGGGGACCGACCCGAACGTCTACTACCTCAAATAATCATGGCAACACACACGACACCATCCGGCTTCGATCTCGGCTTCGAGAGCGCCCGGCTCCGCCGCGCATGGTATGGATTCATCGCCACCTTACTGATCGGTGGTATGGTAGCACTGTATCTACGGTTCACACAGGGGCTTACGAGCACCAATCTGACGAGTACCGTTCCGTGGGGCGCGTGGGTCGCCTTCTATATCTACTTCGTTGGCCTCTCGTCGGGCGCATTTCTCGTTAGCACGCTCGATACCGTCTTCGGGCTCGAAGGCCTCAACCGGGTCACGCGTGATGCCCTGCTGGTGTCGGTCATCAGTATGGCCGTTGCACTGCTTTTCATCTGGGTCGACCTGGGGCGTATGGATCGGATGTATTTCCCGTTCATCTGGCGGCAGTTCAGCTCCGCCCTGTCGTGGGAGATCCATGCGTATGTGCTGTACATGGGTGTTATCGGGAGCAGCCTCTATTTCTCGATGCGGGCAGATCTCGCGCGACTCGCAACCCACAGTTCGGGGCTCAGAAAGCGAGTTTACACGCTGTTGAGTGGCTACCGCACCGAGCTGACCGACGCGTCACGGCGCTTCGACCGCCGGTGGCTCAAACGGATCGGGATCGCCGGGATTCCGCTCTCGCTGTTTTTCGTCGTCGGTGGTGAAGGGGTTCTCTTCGCAGTCTCCTCGGCTCGACCATACTGGAACAGCGGACTGTTCCCGGTCATCTTCGTGATATCGGCCGTGTTGGCCGGAACCGCGTTCATGCTATTGCTGTACGTGCTTCGGACACAGTTCCTCGATGGGTCGGATATTGATCGTAACCTAATCGACCGGATGGGAAAACTACTCATCGGACTCATCATCGCCGATGTTGCGATTACGGCGATCGAGCTGTTGATCTCGGTTGCAAGCCTTCATGCGGAGGTTATCGAGACGTGGCAGGTCATCATGTTCGGCGAGATGTCGTGGTCATTCTGGTGGTTCATGATCGGGGCTGCGTGGGTGTTCCCGCTCGTGTTACTGACGAACGCCGAGTGGCGGCGGCAACCAGCCGTAGCGGTGCTCGCCGCGTTGAGCATCGCCGTCGGAGTTGTCGGCGTTCGGTTCAATATCGTCGTGCCGGCCCAGATCCTCCCCGTCATGGAGGGGCTGCCACACGGCTCGTACTTCCCCACGGCCGTGGAGTGGATTTCGAGTATCGGCATCATGGGCGTCGGACTGCTCCTCTATACGATCGGAGCAGAGACGCTTCCATTGACACCACTCTCCGAATCCAGCGGTGATACCCAATGAGTGCTGATGATTCAGGCGAGGACGGCGTCTCCGTTTCGCGTCGTGACTTCGTCAAGGCGGTCGGAAGTATCGGTGCCATCGCAGCCGCTAGTAACGCGGCTGTCGACCCGAACGTGAGCAACCTGTGGACGGACGACGAACACCACTACGTCGGCGACGACTACGGCGAGTACGGTGCCAGCGACGTGATCCACACCACCTGCGGGCAGTGCAACACCTTCTGCCCGGTCAAGGTGCGACTCGATGACAGCAGCGGTACCGGCGAGTACAGTTCGCTCGTGCGGAAACTGGCGGGGAACCCCTACTCGTTCCTCACCACCCAGCCGTTCGGTCAGGTGCCCTACAACAGCGACCCCGAAGACGTCGCCATGGGCGATCTCGAAGGAACTGGCGACGTCGACACCGACCGGTGGTCGCTCTCGGGCGGCCGCATCTGCCTGAAGGGACAGGCGGGCATCCAGACGGCCTTCGACAGCTATCGGGTCCGCAAACCGATGAAACGCGTCGGGCCCCGGGGGTCGGGCGAGTGGGAGACCATCTCGTGGGACCAGGCTATCGAGGAGATCGTCGACGGCGACGACGACCTCGGCCATCCCGGCCTGCGTGAGATGTGGGCCCACGCCCCGAAAGGTGAGGTGATGAGCGACTGGGAGGCCGTCCAGGACGGCGAGATGGCAAAGTCGGCCTTCGATTCGAAGTGGGAGGACACGCTCATCGACACCGACCACCCCGATCTGGGGCCGAAGGCCAACCAGATCGTCGACGTCGGCGGCTTTCGGCGGAACTTCATCCGCACGCGGCTCTGGAAACAGGGGCTGGGCTCGACCAACAGCTTCCACCACGCCGGGACCTGCGGGTTTTCGAGCGTGATCGGCAACGTCCAGTCCTACAATGCCCCGAAGAAGCGACAGTACCCCGACATCGACGAGGCCGAGTACGTCCTCGTGTGGGGGACGAATCCGATGGTCGCCAACAAGGGGCCGACGTGGCTCGCGCCCAAACTCACGAACGCCATCCAGGACGGCCTGCGGATGGACGTGATTGACCCGCGGCTCTCGAAGACCGCCGAGAAGGCCGACACCTGGGTGCCGGTCGACCCCGGTGCCGACGGCGCACTCGCCCTCGGGATGGCCCGGTGGATCATCGCCCACGACCGCCACGACCTGACCTACTTGCAGAACCCCTCGCAGGCGGCCGCTGGAGCCGACAACGAGCCGAC
>JAWOEO010000191.1:0-4455 GCA_046482755.1 Halohasta sp.
GTGGTCTGTTCTTCGGCCGCGGCGGCGGCGTCGGCGGCGTCGGCGGCGGTCGAATCGCTGATCTCGGCGACGTCGTCGACGACCGCGGCGACGTCCTCGGCGGAGGCGGCCTGCTGGTCGGTCGCGTTGCTGATCTCGTGGACGCTGTCGGTGACTTCGGTGACGATCTCGGCGATCTCGTCGAACCGCCCCAGCGAGCGCTCGACCGAATCAGTGCTCTCGCTGACCCGCTGGCTGGCGGACTCGACGTCCTCGATCGTACGGTCCGACTGGTCCTGGATGGCTTCGAGCCGGTCGCCGATCTCCTCGGCGGACTGGCGGGTCTCGTCGGCCAGCGATTTGACCTCCTCGGCGACCACGGCAAAGCCCTCGCCGCCGTCGCTGACGCGGGCGGCCTCGATCGAGGCGTTGAGTGCCAGCAGGTTGGTCTGCTCGGCGATGTCGCTGATCACCGAGACGATCTCGTCGACTTCGTCGATCCGGGCGACGAGCTCCTCGACGGAGTCTGCGGCCTCGGCGATCTCGGCTTCGATCGTCGCAAGCTCGTCGGCGGTTGCGGTGGCCTCCTCGCGGCCCTCGCTGGCGGCCTCGCTGGCGGTCTCGGCGGTCCGGCTGACCTCCTCGGCGGAGGCAGCGATCTCCTCGACGGTCGCCGACAGCGTGTTGACCTCCGCAACGGCGGTCTGGAGCTGGTCGCGCTGGTCGTCGGCCCCGGCGGCGATCTCATCGGTCGCGGCGGCGATTTCTGTGCCCGCTTGATCGAGTTCGGTCGTACTCTCCGCGACGGCCTCCGTCGAGGCCCGGACCTCGGCGGCGAAGGCGGCGGTATCGCCGAGGGACTCCTGGAGCGTCCGAAGCAGTTCGTTGTAGCGCTCGATGACGACCTGGTAGGTGTCGTCGCCGACCACCGCGGGGTCGATCGTCGCCGTCAGGTCGCCATCGATGGCGGCGGTCGTCGAGTCCTCGAAGGCGTCGACCAGCCGCTGGAGCTGTGCCGAGCGGGCCTCGATCTCGTTGGTGTGGGTCTCGAGGTTGTCGGCCATCCGTTCGAGCGACTCCCCGAAGGGGCCCGGCACCGGCTCGTCGAGGGCCGGATCGTCGAACTCCTGATCGGCCAGGGCGTCGGCCTGCCGCCCGACCGTCGAGAGATACGCCTGGAGGTCGGCAAACGAGTCCGCCAGATCGCCGACCTCGTCGGGCTGGTCGACCACGACCGGCTCGGTGTCGACGTGGCCGTCGCCGATCTCGCGGGCCGCCGCCTCGATCTCACCCAGCGGCGTCAGCAGGTCGCGCCGGACGATCAACAGCGTGTTGCCGAACGCCGTCGCCGCCCCGAGGAAGATGGCACCCTGTCCGACCCGGAGTAGCGTCCCCCCGAGCACGAACGGCAGCACGAACAGCCCCACGGCGGCGGAAAACTGGAGGCCGACCGCCGCCAGTATCTTTCGCCGTAGGGAGCCGGTGATGCCGAGCCGGTCCATCATCCCCCAGAGCACCGCCTCGTAGCTGTCTAATACTGTCATACTGGGTGGATAGACTGAGCTTCCGTTAATTAATTACCGCAATGATTATCAACTACTGGGAATCGGACGCGAACCACGAGAATCAGGACGGCCCCCACGGGCCGCGGTGGCGTTACTTGCCGCGGTTGCGGTCGCTGTTGATGCTCGGGCGGGCGTGTTCGGTGCCTTTGCCGCGTTTCTGCAGGCCACGGCCGGAGTCGCCGGCGTTGGTCAGCCCGCGGAAGGCCCGACCCTTGTGCTGGGATTCACAGATCCAGTTGAGATCGTCGTCGTTCTGGATGGCTGGGTGTTCGGGGTCGACCAGAATCACTTCGTGCCACTTCTGGGAGCCGTCTTCCCCGACCCAGTAGGAGTTGAGCACGCGGAGGTTGGGATATTTGCGGGAGGCTCGCTCCTCGGAAATCCGCTGGATCGACTTGCGGCGGCCGATCCGATTGACACCCTGTCGTTTCGAGCGTCGACCGGCCTTGTGACGCTGCTTTCGCGCCCCGCCCTTGCGGACGGCGACGCGGGCGACGACGATGCCCTGTTTGGCCTTGTAGCCCTGCGAGCGGGCTTTGTCGAGGCGGGTGGGGCGGTCGACGCGCTCGATTGCGCCCTGGTTCCGCCACTCCTGTTTCCGCTGCCACTGCAGTTCGGCGAGTTTGCCCTCGCCGGGGTTCTTCCATGCGTCTCGGATGTGCGAGTATGCGCTTTTTGCCATAGTTGTCCTCGGGCGCTTGCGATTCAGTCGACCGTCGACCACATTTCGTCCCGGCGAACCGGGTGCCCACTGGTGGCCCGTCGCCAGCGAGTTAGGCGTTCTACTGCCGAGACGTGTTTAATGGCTTCGGGTTGCTAGTGTTGTGTGGGAGTTTGGCATGGTGAGGGGTCGAACGTTTATATATGTCCTTACACTGGATTGCGGTGGCTAAATTGCTATACTGCGAGCGCTTATTCAGTAAGTCCAAGTCAAAAGAAACTTATGAATTGTCTGATACTATTGGGGTATGCTACAGTCGAGTTTTGAGTTATTCTTACATCGTGAAACTTGGATTGGATTCGGAATATTATTCTTAATTATACTTATATTCATTTACAAATTTAAAGAATAGCTCTTTTTATCTTAGAGGTGCTGAAAACCGAGGTCGCTGTGATGAATATATTCTCTGAGTATTTCATACTCGAAATCCGCAAATCCGGATTGCCAGATGACATAACCTATGACAATTGCGTATTTCCCTTGATATAACATAGATCGACTTTTTTTGGGATAGAATTTTATTTGTCCCACACTAAACCGCTCCTATGTCAGTCGAGACGGATTCCCACGGCCGGTTGTACATCCCCGCAGAGTTGCGCCAACAGTACGGCGAGAAGTTCCACGTCGTCACCTACGAGGACCGGCTCGAACTCATTCCGATTGCTGACGACCCACTTCAGGCTGTTCGGGACGCTGCTGGTGATGCCTTCGAGGATGCCTCAGTCGACCAACTCCGCGAGGAGGCCCGACAGCAGGCGAAAACGGACGCCGAAGCCGGCCTCGCGCGCGGCAAACGTGCCCCCGAGGATAGCGACGAATGACCGCCTACGTCGAAACGGACTTCCTGCTTGCACTTATAAAAGACTCCGACTGGCTGCAGGAACCGGCCGAAAACGCCCTCGAAGAACACGACGTGGTCACGTCGTCGTACGCGTATCTGGAACTGCTACTCATCAAGGAACGCCACGAATTCGAGTATATCAAACTCTTCTCGAATCTGCTCGATATCGTCCCCGTCGAAACCGACGCCGAACGGCAGATCGTCCTCAAAGCCGTGCAGTATTTCGAAGGGGGAATGACCGCGTTCGATTCCTTCCACGCAGCCACTGCCGAGACGCGTGGCCATCCGATCCTCGGCTCCGACAAGGCTTACGACGATGTCGACCCCGAGCGAATTCCGTTGGAACCGGATACGGACGAATAATGCTGTTCACCGCTGCCTGTCGCTACTCCTCTCATATGAAAAAACAGTCGACCGCTGATCGCCTCTGGGCGATCTCGTATGTCGCAGACAGCACGCCACGCTCGTCTATCAGCGCGACTCTCGCAAGCCGAAGCGGATGCGGCCACCCCAGCAGCGTCGCGCTATCGGGCTCGCTGGTGTCGCAGAACTGCTCAGGGGATCGCTCGGCAGCTCGAAATCCGGGAATTCGAATCATCGTCCCGACAGCCGTTTTCGACACACTGGCTCACAACGTACACACGGCAATAGTCAAGTAGTTTGGCTCACATTGTACACATGATGAGCACCGACAAGCGACGCGTGCAGTTCCGGGCCCCGGATCGGCTCGTCGAGCGCGCCGACGCCCTCGCCGACGTGCTCGGCGAAGACCGGACGGACATCCTCGTGACGGCACTGCGGGAGTACCTGCAGGAGGCCACCCACGACGATCGGCTCGTCCAAGAGATCGCCGCCGCCTACTACGACGACGAGATCACCGGCGAGCAGCTCAAAACGCTCGTCGGGGCCGAAGAGGCCGCCAACCTCCGTGTGTTGAAACAGCAGCTCGACGCCGAGTTCGTCGACGACCTCGCCGAGACGTAAATGGGCGTATTCGTCGCCGATACGTCCGGGCTGGTGAGTCTCGGTATCGCCGCAGATCGGACCCCGAATCCACTCTCGCTCTGCGTGGCGGAGTACGACGTGGTCGTCCCCGAGGAGGTCATCAGCGAACTCGACGCTGTCGCCTCGTACGGTGACGACCACGGACGAGCCGCAACCGCGGTGCTCGATCACCGGTCGCGGATGACGGTCGAGTCGGTCGACCTCGATGCCGAGTTTCCGCTCGACGACGGCGAGAACGCCGCGGTCACACTCGCCAACGAGCGGGAGGCTGCACTCCTGTTGTGTGACGAGTTCAATCGCCTCGGGTTGATTCACGCCTCGCTGGCCGATACGCGTCTGGTGAC
>JAWOEO010000201.1:0-6460 GCA_046482755.1 Halohasta sp.
GGAGATCTCGCCGACGTCGTCGACCATCGCGGCAGCCTCCTGGAGGGATTCGGCCTGGCTGTCGGTCGCCTGACTAATTTCTTGGACGCCGACGTTGGTCTCCTCGACGTCGTCGGCGATCTGCCGGAAGGTTTCGACCGCGCCCTCGATGGTCTCGACGCCGGCGTCGATCCGCTCGCGGGTCTCGTGCATCTCGTCGACGGTGGTGTCGGCCTGTTCGCGAACAGTCGCGACCGACGACTCGATGTCTGCAGCGGCCTCTTCGGAGTCTTCGGCGAGACTTTTCACCTCGTTTGCGACAACCGCAAACCCTTCGCCGGCTTCACCCGCCCGGGCGGCCTCGATCGACGCGTTGAGTGCGAGAATATTGGTCTGGCTGGCGACTTCGCCGATGAATTCGGCGATATCTTCGATTTCACCGATCAACTCGTCGAGCTCCTCGGTGGCTTCGAGGGTTCGACTGGTCCGGGTGTCGATCTCGTCGAGCTCCGCGAGGGCGTTGGTCGCTAACTCCCGGCCCTCCTCGCCGCGCTCGGCGGCGGTCTCGGAGGCCTCGGCGACCTCGTTGGCCGAAGAGGCGACCTCCTCGGTTGCGGCCGACAGCGACCGGATCTCGTCGGAGAGGTCGTCGATCATCTCGTGTTGTTTGGTGGTGTCCTCCGAGATGCCCGACACCGAGTGGCTGACCTCCTTGCTCGCCTGTTTGACCTCGTCGACCCGGCTGGTGACGCGCTCGGTCGCGCCGTCGACCTGATCGCCGAACTCGTCTACGGTCTGGATGGTGTCTTCGAACTCGTCGAGCATGCCGTTGAACGCGTTGGCTACCGCAGCGGCGTTGGGATCGGCGCGGTCGGTGTCCATCCGAACGGTGAGATCGCCGTCGGCACACTGTTCCATCGCCGAGACGAGCTGCGAGGAGAGCCGCTCCCAGTCGGGGGCCGACGAGCGAGAGCCATTCCCGTCGGCGGGATCGGAGTAGTCGGAGGCGAGCGGCTCGCCGCCGTCGGAAGCCGTCGGGGAGGCCGAAGCGTCGGTCGTAGCGGCCTCGATCGGCTCGGCGGCGTGGGTCGTCGACGCGGCATCGGAGTCGGTCGTCGAGGGCGACTCCGAGTCGGGATCGGAATCCGGATCGGGATCGACCGCCGCAGCGCCGGCGTCGGGCGACAGCGGCTCGGCCTCACGCTCCTCGTCGTCGTTGCCCCATCTCGAAAAGGGACCGAAGAACCCGAGCACCGAACCGACACCCAGCGGGGCGTCGGTCGCGCCGGTCGTGGCGACAAACACGGCGATCAATCCGACAACAGCGGCACCGCCTGCAAAACGGTACCACGGGACGTTCTCGATGGCAGGGCTGGCTCTCAGTCGGACGTGCATATGCTCCGGTGTTCACTGACCGTTTAAATAAGCTTGTGTTCCAAATTATCGTGAATGAAAACCATCTACGTGGGTCGGTCAGTCGATTGACGCGAGATGGTCGAAGACGAGCGTGGGGAACCGGGGTTCGAGCCGCGAGGGCGGGCGGCCGACGTGGCTCTCGGCGTCGACCTTGAGCCGGCGGACGATCCCGGCCTCGGCGAGTTCGTACAGCACGCGCTCGATGGTCGACCGCGAGAGTTCGATCCGATCCCCGGCGATCGCGTCGGCGGCCGCTCCCACCGAGTTGCGGGCGGCTTCGGGGAGTTCGACCAGCCGTCGGAGGATCCGCTGGCGGCTCTCGGGTAACGCCAACAGTCGACCGAGCGAGACGCAGGGTTTGGGGACGGCGTCGGTGCCGGCTTCGAGGGCGGCGGCGTCGATCCGGTCGTGGCCGCGGCGCTGGGCGTCGAGACCGGCGCTGAACAGCGCCGCCAGCGCGTCGTGGGCATCGCCGTCGGCCCAGCCGGCCAGCTCGCGGATCCGCTCGTGGCTGATCGCCGATCGGGTTAGTCCGTCGGCCCCACGGCTGGTCAGGATCTCGATCAGGGTGTGGCGGCGGTAGGCGTCACACCGCACCGTTTCGGGGTCCGCCAGCGGGTCGGTGACCGCCGCGGGTTCCGTGCGGCCACAGAGCACCAGCGCGACCGACTCGCCGAAGGGGGCGAACTGGTCGCAGACGGCCTCGGTCGACAGCGTCTCGGGTTCGTCGACGTGGTCGACGGCGACGACGACCGACCGGGAGTCGGGGTCGAGTCGGTCGGCCAGCCGGTGGCGGATGGTGTCGGCGCTGAGGCCCTGTTTCGGTACCGGATCGGGCGTCAACTCGTTGAGCACCGTATGCAACAGCGCGAAGCCGGTTTTGGCCACCCGGCCGTCGACGTAGACGAAGGCGATGTCGGCGGTCGGTCCGGTGCGGGTCGTGGTGTAAATGCGGCCGTGGGCCCGGCCGATCAGCCGATCGAGCTGGGCGAACAGCGACCGGACGATGGCCGATTTGCCGGCCCCTTTCGGTCCCCACACGTAGCAGTCCGGCGGGCAGCGGTCCTCGAAGGCCGGATCGAGGGCATCGAGCAACTGCTCGATGACCAGCCCCCGGCCGACCGGCTCGGTGGGATGGGCGATCGGGTTCAGCGCGTCGGATTCCAGCACCAGCCGCGGCTCGCTGTCGGGCCGCTGTCGGCGGACGATCCGCTCTTCGAGATTCATTGGTTTCGTGTATTAAAAAACGCAAACCGCGTCGACAACCGTCCGACGAACGGACGGCCGAAACCGGCTCCGAACTCACCAATCCGGTGAGCAAGGAGTGGTTGGTGTGGCTGGTTTAGAGGGGAAGCGGAGCCCAGAACGTTCCACCCAGCACACCGGCGGCGGTCAGGACTGCCGAGAGCAGCCCCGACATCAGGATCCCGAACGCCGGCGGGTCAACGTGGGTCTTGCCGTGCATGTAGAACACACGGTTACAGATCTCACCCATCGTTGCGCCGAAGACGCCGAAGAGGCCACCGATGATCAGCACGAGCGCCGGGGAGTAGCCCGCGGCGGCCGCACCGAGTGCACCAACCGACCCCGGAAGGGTGATGTGGTGGGTGACCGGGATGTTGTCGGTTCCTGCCTGCAGGAACACGAGGCTGGCCGCGCTGATACCGAAGCTCAGCGTGGTGCTGCCGGTCGACTGGTAGATGAAGGCACCGAGGATACCGCCGATGAGACCGAGGAAGGCGACGTTACCCCATTTGTACTGCCACGGCAGCCAGATACCGGGGGCTTCGTCCTCGTCGCGCTCCCACGGACTGACGTCGAACAGACCGCTTCCGGTGACCTCACCGATGATGCTGTAGCCGAAGGCGACACGGTGAAGCAGTGCCGAGATGAACACCAGCATCGCGATGTTGTCCGTCGGGAAGGCGATCTCGTTGAGCAGCGAGGTCCCGGCGTGACCGATGAGACCGAAGACCGCACCGACCATCAGCACGTCGACGTGGTTGGTTCCGGCTGCCCACAGGATGTTCTTCCCGTCGTCGATGTAGCCCTGTTTGGCCGCGTAGGCGGCTGCGGCTGCACCGGCTGCGAACGAGATGTGCGGCCCGAAGACCGGACCGAAACCGATCAGTCCCGTAATGGAACTGCCACTGTCGACGACCTCCTCGCCAGCGATCCCGAGTGCCTCACCGGCGATGACCGCGAAGCCGGTGAAGATGAACGCCGGCAGCGCACCGATGGCTGCGCCGAAGGCACCGCCAGCGAAGGCGGCGATCCAGAGCGTCGGGTCAGTGAGTGCCGCCATCTGCAGGACTGTCGGCGATACCATTATTCACCACCGTCCTGCGCCCAGTTTTCGGCGCGGGAGACCGCGTCCTTCCAGCGGTCGTAGTTGACTTCGATGTCGGCGTCCTCGTCGATCGGGAAGCTGCGGTCGATCTGCCAGTTGTCGCGCAGCTCGTCGACGGTGTCCCAGTAGCCGACGGCGAGGCCGGCGGCGTAGGCCGATCCCAGCGCCGTGGTCTCGTCGACGACCGGACGGACGATCTCCGTGCCGATGATGTTGGCCTGGAGCTGACAGAGGAAGTTGTTCTTGACAGCGCCACCGTCGACACGCAGACTCGAGAGGTCGATGTCCGCGTCCTCGACCATCGCTTCGGCGACGTCTTTGGTCTGGTAGGCGATCGATTCGAGGGTTGCGCGAACGACGTGCTCGCGTCGGGTCCCACGCGTCATGCCGACGATGGTACCACGTGCGCGCTGGTCCCAGTGGGGGGCACCGAGACCGGCGAAGGCGGGCACGACGTAGACGCCATCGGTGGAGTCGACGCTGCGGGCGAGCGACTCGGATTCGGCGGCGTTCTCGATGAGGGTCATGTCTTCGAGCCACTCGATGGCCGCGCCGGTGATGAAGATCGAACCCTCGAGGGCGTACTGGACCGGCTCGCCGGAGCGCTGGAAGCCGATCGTGGTGAGGAGACCGTGTTCGGAGGGAACGGCCTCGTTGCCGGTGTTCATCAGCATGAACGAACCGGTCCCGTAGGTGTTCTTGGCGTCGCCTGCATCGAAACAGGTCTGGCCGAAGAGGGCGGCCTGCTGGTCACCGAGCGCGCCCGCGACGGGCACTTCGGCACCGAGGAAGCCCTCTGGGTCGGTCGAACCGTAGGTGTCGTCGTCGGAGGACGGACGAACTTCCGGCACCATCGCCTTGGGTACGTTGAACAGGTCGAGCAGTTCGTCGTCCCACTCGAGGTCGCGGATGTTGTAGAGCATCGTCCGCGAGGCGTTCGAGACGTCCGTGATGTGGTTGCCGGTGAGGTTGTAGATAACCCACGTGTCGATCGTCCCCATCAGGAGTTCGCCTTCCTCGGCGCGGTCCCGAACGTCTTGCGGTCGGGAGCGCTGGAGCTTGATCGGGTCGGCGTTGTCGAGGATCCACTCGGTCTTGGTCGCCGAGAAGTAGGCGTCACATTCGAGACCCGTTTTCTCGCGGATCTCTTCGACCTTGCCGTCCATCTCCTGGATCTCTTCGACGCGGTCGGTGGTACGGCGGTCCTGCCAGACCAGCGCGTTGTGGACTGGTTTACCGGTCTCGGCGTCCCACACGATCGTGGTCTCTCGCTGGTTCGTGATGCCGATGGCCTCGAGCTGTTCGGCCTCGAGGTCGGCGTCGTCCAGCGCCTGGTTGATTACTGCCTTCGTGTTCTCCCAGATCTCCATCGGGTCGTGTTCGACCCAACCGGGCTCCGGATAGATCTGCTCGTGTTTCTCGTAGGCGTTTGCGACGACGTTGCCACCATGGTCGAAGACCATGAACCGTGTTCCTGTGGTCCCTTGATCGATGGAACCGACGTATGTGTCTGACATATGTGTTCACCACACTCCTTGGGGGGAGACCCCCCTGGCCCGGGAACCGTTCTTTACGGGCGGTTCCCTGACCACGGGTAAACACTATGGAATAACATGATAAATCTTGCTCTACTACCCATAATTGTCCTTAATATCCATGTCTGTTTGGTAGTATTTAGCACAGTTTAGCGGTCTGTTTATTGTGTCGACTGAGATACAACTCGAACCTTACGCCGATCGGGCCAGTAGGGGTAAAGTAAAGTTACTATAGTGCAAAACACAACTGAACGGATGAGTAACAAGCCACACATTGTCGTCATCGGGGGCGGTTCCACGGGGTGCGGGATCGCGCGTGATCTCGCCATGCGCGGGGTCGACGTCACGCTCGTCGAACAGGGGAACCTGACCCACGGAACGACAGGACGAATGCACGGACTGCTCCACAGCGGCGGCCGGTACGCCGTTGCGGACCAGGTTGCTGCCGAAGAGTGTATCGACGAAAACCGAATTCTACGGGATATCGCCAGCCACTGTGTCGAGATGACCGGTGGGCTGTTCGTCAAGCGACCCGAAGATACCGAGGAGTACTTCCAGAAGAAACTGGAGGGCTGCAAGGAGTGTAACATTCCCGCCGAGGTGTTGTCGGCCGAAGAGGCCCGCGAGATCGAGCCGTACCTCGCCAAAGATATCGACAAGGCGATCAAAGTGCCCGACGGCGCGATCGATCCCTTCCGGCTCTGTGTGGCCAACGCCGCCAGCGCCGAGGAACACGGCGCGCGCATCGAGACACACGCACCGGTCGTCGACCTGCTCAAAGACGACGACGGCACGATCGCCGGCGTCGTCGTCGAACACGAGTCGGGGCCGGGCAAACGCGTCCACCGCGAACCGGGCACGCGCGAGGAGATCCCTGCCGACTACGTGGTCAACGCGACGGGCGCGTGGGCCGGACAGATCGGCGAGATGGCCGGGCTCGAAGACGAAATCGAGGTCCGACCCGGCAAGGGCGTCATGACGATCATGAACACCCGACAGGTCGACACCGTCATCAACCGGTGTAAACCGAAGGGCGACGCCGACATCGTCGTCCCACACGAGACGACGGCGATTCTGGGGACGACCGATATCGAGGTCGACGACCCCGAGGACTACCCCGAAGAGCAGTGGGAAGTCGACCTGATGATCGACACCCTCTCGGAGCTGGTGCCGATCCTCA
>JAWOEO010000273.1:0-4267 GCA_046482755.1 Halohasta sp.
CGCGTGGGTGATGCCATCGCCTCGAAAGTCGTCGAGTACGTCGAGACCGGCCGGATCGAGGAGTTGGACGACCTCCGGGAGTCGATGCCGGTCGACATCGAGGCCCTCACGAGCGTCGAAGGTGTCGGCCCGAAAACGGTCGGCTCGCTGTACGAGGCGCTCGATATCACCGATCTCGACGAACTCGAAGCCGCCGCCGAGGCGGGCAAGATTCGGGAGATCTCGGGGTTCGGCGCGAAAACCGAGCAGAACATCCTCGACAACATCCCGTTTGCCCGCCAGAGCCAGCAGCGCGAGCGACTCGGCGACGCCCGGCCGGTCGCCGACCGCGTGCTGGCGTATCTGGAGAGCGTCGACGCGGTCGACCGCGTCGAAGTCGCGGGCTCGATCCGCCGCTGGAAGGATACCATCGGCGACGTCGACGTGCTGGCCGCAAGCGACGACAGCGAGGCGGTCGTCGCGGCGTTCACCGATTGGGAGCACGCTGACGACGTGATCGAGGCGGGGAGCCACAAATCCAGCCTTCGGGCAGACGACATGCGGGTCGACCTCCGGGTGGTCGTCCCCGAGGAGTTCGGGGCGGCGCTGCAGTACTTCACGGGCAGCAAGGACCACAACGTTCGACTCCGGAACGTCGCTATCGATCAGGAGCGCAAACTCAACGAGTACGGCGTGTTTGACGTGTCGGGGCTCGAGGCCGATCCCGCCGAGTCGACCGCCGAAGACGCCCGCCGCGAGGGGGTCCGACTCGGTGGGTCGACCGAGGAAGAGATGTACGATGCCCTCGGACTCGACTGGATCCCGCCGGAACTACGGGAAGATACCGGCGAGATCGCCGCCGCGGCCGACGGAACGCTGCCGGATCTCGTTTCCGTCGACGCCATCCGCGGCGATCTCCACACCCACACCGAGTGGTCCGACGGCCGCTACTCGATCCGCGAGATGGCCGACGCGGCCGCCGACAGCGGGTATAATTTTCATGCCGTCACCGACCACGCCGCCGGTGCGGGGATCATCGAGTCGATCGGCCTCTCCGATGCCGACCTCCGCGAGCAGGCCGACGAGATCGCAGCGGTACAGGACGACGTCGACATCGACCTCCTGCACGGCGTCGAGACCAACATCGAGGCCGACGGCTCGCTGAGCACGGCCGACGACGTGCTGGCAGACCTCGATGTGGTGGTCGCCTCGCCGCACAGCGGCCTCGACGGGGAGACCGAGGCCGCCACCGAGCGGATCTGCCGAGCGATCGAGCACCCCGCCGTCGACATCATCGGCCACCCCACGGGTCGGATGATCAACACCCGCGAGGGGTTGCCGCTGGATCTCGCCGCTGTCGCGGAATGCGCCGCCGAACACGAGACTGCCTTGGAGGTCAACGCCAACCCCATGCGACTCGACCTCCACGGCGAGGCCGTCCGCGCCGTCGTCGACGCCGGGGGGACGATCGCCATCGACACCGACGCCCACGGACCGGGAGCCTTCGACAACGTCCGGTTCGGGGTTCGGACCGCTCGACGCGGCTGGGCGGAAGCCGACCACGTGATCAACACGTGGTCGGTCGACCGACTGCGGTCGTTTTTGACCAGCTAGTGACTCCCCACCGACCGGGTCCAGTCGCTCAGCTTTGCTGGCTGTCCGCCTCCGATTCTCCGCCGTCGAACGCTCGCATGAAAGTAGTTGGCGCCTACCGAGTCACCGCGCCGGAGTAGCCACGGACTACCGCGGTTCCCACTCGTCGCAGGCGTCCATGTCGTCCATCAGTTCGTCGTGGTAGGCGCAGTAGGGTCGGATCCCGGTGTCGGTACGGACGTATTTGAACTCGACGCAGCTGCCGCAGTAGCGGTCGACCGAGGGTTCGGACGCCGTCTTTCCGGTCGACCCACTCGGCGAGCCCGGTCCGATCCGGTCGACGCCGGGTTCCTCGGGGGAACTGGTCGAGTCGGGTGTCGACGCCCCGTCGAGCGGCGAGCTGATCGCCTCGGCGGCCGCGCCGCCGTCGCTGGTGGTCGCGCCGGCCGGCCCGGAGCGGTCGCCGGCCGTTTGGGTGTCGACCTCGCCGTCGGGTGTCGAGCCGAGGAAGCCGATGCCGCCGAGGCCGCCGAGTTCCGCCCGGTCGACCTCGACGGTTCTGGTCTCGCCCTGCCGGGTGACCTCCATCGTCACGGTGCCGCCGGGGTCGTTGCGGATCTTGACGTTGGCGATGCCGACCAGCAGACAGCCGATGGTCGTCAGCATGCCGAGGGCGTAGACGCCGGCGGTCGGCAGCGTGAGGTCGACGCCCGGGTTCGTACAGGTCGTCCCGATCCACTGGCAGGGGTAGGCGTGGGCGAAGATGGCCACGCCGAAGATCGACAGCGACGCCCCGACCAGCGCGATCGTTCGAGTCCGCCGGTCGGCCGGGAGGACGGTGAGGACGCCGAGCGAGAGCGCCGGTAGCCCGATCCCGCCGAGAACGCCCCCGAGCCACCGCGTCTCGCCGATCGAGTACCCCTGGGAGGTCAACACGCCCGAGCCGGCGACGACGATCGCCGTCAACAGCAGCACCGCACCGACGAGAAAGAGGCCGACGCCCAGATACAGCCGGTGTCGCCCCTGCCGGGCGGCGACACTCCCCTTGTAGGCCTCGGATAGATCGGTCATGCGACCGGCTATGTGTCGGGGATACAAAACAGTATGTCAGACAGTCACCGGCTGGAAGCAATCCGGTGGGTATCCGGCCGCCGAGCGGATCGAAAACGTTAGGCGGGCCGGACCGAAGCTAAAGGTATGGCAGACGACGACGAGGCCGACGCGGAGCCGACTGTCCAGCTCGGCGACGGACGGGCCGTCGACGGCGCGCCGATCGCCCGGGTCGCCGCCCGGCTCACCTGGCCGCAGACGAAAAGCGACATCCTCACCAAGGTCGGCGAGACGGAGATCCGAACGCCGGACGGCCCCCAGCGCCTCGACGAACTCATCGAGCCGGTCGAGGACACCTACTTCGACCGCCGACAGACCTTCGTTGAGACGGTCTTCGACGAGATCGGCCGTGAACCGGTCGCCACAGAGTAACGCCGACGTACCCCGCCTTCTTTTGAACCCCGGCCCGTAGGGTGGGTATGTCGCTCCCCTTCGATCCGGCGGCGGTCGACCCCGAAGCGTTCGGCGAGAAACAGGCAACCCTCGAGATGGACCACGAGGAGGCCATCGAGTACGTGCGGGCGGTCTGTACCGACGCCGGCTTCGGCGTCCCCGTCGAGTTTTCGCCCTCCGAAATGCTCAACAAGAAAGTCAATGCCGACCGTGATCCCTACTACGTGCTGGGCGCGTGCAACCCGGTGATCGCCGACCGGGCACTCGATGTGACCGACAAACGGCTCGGCGCACTGATGCCCTGTAATATGATTGTCTGGCAGGAGGAACCGGGGCTCCAGCGCGTCTACCACGTCTCGATCATGAAGATCGCGCGACTGCTCGGGATGGCAGTCGACGACGATGAGATGGAATCGATCATCGACGACACCGGCGAGATGGTCGCGGCGGTCTTCGACGAACTCGACGCGGACGACGCGTAGTCGCCGACTACTTTTATGTTATAAAAAGGCGTCCAGCCCGGACTGTCGACCCGCCGCCAGCGTCGACTGTCGACGGAGGTCGGCCATCGACACCGGCAGCAGCTCCACGACCTCCCGCACCGCGTCGTCGAACGTCTCGCTCTCGCCGCGTTCGCCGTCGAAGGCGTGGCGGATCGCCTCCCGGACCTGCCAGACGCCGACCGGCCCCCAGTACTCCTCGGAGACGTGGCGCAACACGAGGACTTTGGCCTGTCGACCGATTTGATCCAGATGCTCAAGCACCGCCAGCCGGGCAGCGTAGTAGGCCCCGGCGGTCTGGTCGACGTAGCTCGTCCGGCCCGAGTTCCCCTCGTAGTCGCTGGCGAGCCAGATTCCCGCGTCGGGATCGGGGTTCCAGACACTCCCCGGGGCTTTGAACTCGACCAACTCGAACTCCCAGTTGCCCGGTGCGAGGATCACCCAGAAGCTATTGCCCAAATACTCGTTGTGGAACACTGAAACGGTGTCGACGCTCGTCGCAGTCCGCTGTTTGCCGCGGAGATACTGACCAATAGTGTCGTCGACGGCCGTGATCGACCACCGTGTCGGGACCAGTCGCCGGTGTTCCTGCTGGCCGAGCGCGCCCGCCGAGAGGATAGTGTTGATTTCGTAGACGTCGAACCCTCGATTGTAGAGGTAGTTCATCGCACCCGTTGCGCCCCAGTCGTCGT
>JAWOEO010000235.1:0-3616 GCA_046482755.1 Halohasta sp.
GAGCGCAGCTGTTTCAGACGGTCTTAGACGACACCGCCGTCTGACCCGCTTCGGTACCGTTTTCACCGTCTGCGGTGAACTCAATCCATGAGCGAATCAGCCTACCCGTCGGTCGCTGCGCACCTCGACGACGTCGAGGCCGCCGAAACCGAGGGTCGACGCAAGATGGACTGGGCGCTACAGCATATGCCGATCCTGCAGTCGCTTCGCGAGGAGTTCGAGACCGACAAACCGCTTGCAGGCGAGACGGTCGGGATGGCGATGCACGTCGAAGCCAAGACGGCCAATCTCGTCGAGCTCCTCGCGCTCGGCGGCGCGGAGGTCGCCATTACCGGCTGCAACCCGCTCTCAACGCACGACGACGTGAGCGCCGCGCTCGACGCCCACGAAAACATCACCTCCTACGCCGTCCGGGGCGTCGACGACGAGGCCTACTACGAGGCCATCGACGCCGTCATCGACCACGAGCCGACGATCACGGTCGACGACGGGATGGACATGATCGCGGCGATCCACGAGGACCACCCCGAACTCATCGAGACCATCGTCGGCGGCTGCGAGGAGACCACCACCGGCGTCCACCGGCTGCGCGCGATGGACGACGACGGCGCGCTCGACTACCCCGTCTTCGCGGTCAACGACACCCCGATGAAGACGCTGTTCGACAACGTCCACGGGACTGGAGAGTCATCCTTGGCCACCATCGCGATGACGACCAACCTCTCGTATGCGGGCAAGAACGTCGTCGTCGCGGGCTACGGCTACTGCGGGAAAGGTGTCGCCAAGAAGGCGGCCGGACAGAACGCTAACGTGATCGTCACCGAGGTCGACCCCCGGAAGGCGCTGGAAGCTCACATGGAGGGCTACGAGGTCATGCCGATGGCGGAGGCGGCCGCCGAGGCCGACCTGATTCTGACGACGACCGGTAACCGAGACGTGGTCGTCGACGAACACTTCGACCAAATGAAGGACGGCGTCCTGCTGGCCAACGCGGGCCATTTCGATATCGAGATCGACCTCGTCGCACTCGAAGAGAAGGCCGTCGACACCTACGAGGCCCGCGATGGTGTCGAAGCCTACGAGATGGACGACGGCCGCCGGCTCAACGTGCTGGCCGAGGGCCGACTCGTCAACCTCGCCGCGCCGGTCGCACTCGGCCACCCCGTCGAGGTGATGGACCAGAGCTTCGGCGTTCAGGCGGTCGCCGTCCGCGAACTCGCCGCCAACGGCGAGGCCTACGAGGCGGGCGTCCACGACGTGCCCGACGAGTTGGACCGGGAGATCGCCGAGATCAAACTCGACGCCGAGGGTGTCGACCACGATTCGCTGACCGACGCCCAACGCGACTATATGGGCAGCTGGGACCACGGCACGTAGGCAGAACCGTCGACCTTTTAGCCTCGCTGCGAGACCAGCCGGTATGAATGTCGGCTGGGCGTATATGGGACTCGCGGCGATTCTCGTCGTCTTCGGCGTTATCCTCGCAATCAACAACCACGACCCCTACGGGGACCTGATTATCCTGAGTTCGATCCTGTTCATCTACTTGGGATCGAATGAGTTGGCCGACGCCAGAAAGGCCCGCGAGGCCGACGACGCCGAGTCGACCGAGTAGCTGGCTGTCGCCCGGTTGCCTTTTAGTATCCGCCACCTAACGCCCGGTATGCAGTTCCTACGTCGCTGTCGACTGCTCGTCTGCGATGCGTGGAGGGCTGATGTCCGCGAATAGAAAGGGTGACCGCCGGGAACGCGAGTTGGTCAACCGACTCGACGAGGCCGGCTTCGCGGTGATGCGCGCGCCGGCCAGCGGCTCGGCGACCGACCGGGAACTTCCCGACGTGCTCGCGGGCGACGGCGAGCGGTTCTACGCTATCGAGGCCAAATCCAGCAGCGGCGATCCGATCTATCTCTCCGGCGAGGAGGTCGAAGCGCTCATCTATTTCGCCCAGAACTTCGGCGCGAAGGCTCGCATCGGCGTCCGATTCGACCGTGAAGACTGGTACTTCTTCCATCCGGGAGATCTGTATACGACCGACGGCGGCAACTACCGCGTCAAAAAGGAAACCGCCCTCGCCGACGGCGTCGACTTCGAGGAGTTCGTCGGCATCAGTACCAAGACGACGCTCGACGATATCTAGTTATCAATTAATTCAAGTTAAATATATTTTCTCTGCTTTTTGAATAAATGCTATCCGACCGTAGTCGGAAGAAACACCAATGCGTCTCTCTCGTCGTCGGGTTGTGTTGGGGCTGCTTTCGGTGGCCGTCTCGGCGGGCTGTCTCGGCGAGTCGTCGCTCCGGGAGCCGTTCGACCTGCGGATCGAAAACCGGGGGAGTCGGTCACGGGAGCTGTCGGTCGTCGTCGACCGGGTCACCGAGGAGACCGTCTACGAGGCACGCCACCGACTCGATGCCGGCGAGCAGGTCACCGAGCAGGCTGTCGTCGAGACGCCCGGTCGTTACCGCATCACCGCCACCGACGTCACCACCGACACGGAGCAGTCGGCCGAACGGGACGTCGAACTCATGACCGGTGGATCGTTCTGCGGCTGGTTTTCCGTCCGGGTCGACGGCGAGTCGGTCACTGTCGCCGTACCGCGGTGTCCCAATGACACCGACGAGCCGACCAACCGGACCGAATCCGACGCCTGATGTCGGTTGCCGATCGGTCGGCCTGCATCCGACGCTGACTGACTAGTCGAAACCGACCGTTAGCGACGGGCCTCTCGTGGATTTCTCGCCGCGGCTTTCGAAGCCCTTTTGAGACGGCCGGGGAAACCCAGCGACATGGACATCGACGAGGAAATGCGCCGACAGACGGTGGTCTCGCTGTTCGCCGTCGGGCTGTTCCTCGCTTCCCTCATCGGTATCGGCGTCGTGTTCGACGGTGCCGAAGGGTTGCCGAGTGACGGTGCGCTGGCGTTGGTCGCCGCGCTCGCCGGATTCGTACTGCTTATGGCCGCGGTCGGACTCTTTCTCATCCGATCCGACGACCCGGCTGACTCCTGATCGGTCGGCGCGTCGTCGCGCAGTTCGCTACTGCCTCTCCTCAGTAGCCACCACCTACCACCGGTAGCTGCTGCCTACTCGGCGTCCGAGTCCGCTCGCCAGTCGGATAGGTCGTCCTCGTGTTCCTCTAGTTGGGCCTGATAGTATGCCAATGGATGGCCCGCGGTCTTCCAGTGGTCGTCCTCGTTGTGGCAGATTCCGTAGGCGTTCAGCGTTTCGCAGGACGGCGGGGGGTACTGGGTGCCCCGATCGTCTGTAAGGTACTCCGTCTGATAGCGGATCCCTTCCGGATCCAGCGAGGATTCCGCACAGAAGTCGACGATCTCGTCGGGTTCCATCCCGATCCCGGTCAGAAACGCCATCAGTGTGAAGCTTTCAAATTCCTCGAGTTCGATCCCGTCTTCGGCCTTCTGCAAGAGGTTCTCGATGCACGGCGGGAATAGCGCCCGGTTGACGAAGTCGATCCGGCCGACGGCGGCTGCTCTCCGAGCGGACCGCCGTCGGTCGGATCGACTTCGTCAACCGGGCGCTATTCCCCCCGTGCATCGAGAACCTCTTGCAGAAGGGCGAAGGCGGGATCGAACTCGAGGAATTTGAAAGCTTCACA